>ONGN01000049.1 GCA_900317385.1 uncultured Eubacteriales bacterium | reverse complement strand
TTCAGATAATTTATCTAAAAATTGCGGCATAGGAATAATGACCGAAGAAAAAGTAAAAGCAAAAATGTTGGTTAGTGAACTTAATAAAAAGAATCGTAACAAAGATGTTCTTGTTCTTGATACAGTTGGAAAAATCTAACAGCACTTTACAAAAACCTTAATTTATGCTATAATATATATAGAAAATCAGAAAGGAACTAAAAATTATGATGTCATTTGAAAATTTCGACAACTTTATGAATAAACTTATGGATAAGTTTGACTTAGCAGAAGATTTCTACAACAAGATTGATGCGGCACTTGGTAATTGTGCCTGTGAGCCGATTATCGAGCAGCTTTCAATAACGTCGTACAGGGCAATGCGGTTTTCCAGTAAAAAGGCTTTTTTGTCTTCAAGACTCTCCGGGCAGCCGCATTCGCAGAGTGCGGATATGACCTTCCAAAACCTGTTTTGCGGGTGACCGTAAAAGAAGCAGGCTTCCCTTGATTTAACCGACGGAAAACTGCCGAGTATAAGAATACGGGAATCCGGCGCATAAAACGGTCCGAATCCGTGTTCGTGTCTTTCTCTAATCATACTGTCTCAGCTTCGCAGTAAAGGCAGCGGCGAACTTTTCTGCCGCCCTCTTCCCTCTCGGTATAGAGAAATTCCAGCTCCTGCTCCACTCCGGTTATGCAGGCGCGGTTTTTGCAGGCGGGACCCGGCAGCGTTACCCTCGGCTCTTCTGAGTAGTTTTCGCTTCCCAAAAGCTTGAGGATCAGGGCCATTCGCATAAGCTTTCCGTTAAGCGCCTGCTTAAAGTAGCACGCTCTCGGATCGTCGTCGACTTTTACGCTTATCTCGTTGACTCTCGGAAGCGGATGAAGTATCGCAAGGTCGCTTTTCGCGGTTTTTAGCTTATCAACGGTCAGAATATAGCTGTCCTTCAGCCTTTCGTATTCATCGAGATCGGTAAAACGCTCCCTCTGGATCCTCGTCATATATAGAACGTCAAGGCTCGGCATCGCAGTCTCGAGATCACTGACCTCTTCGTAAGGAATATCGAGCTTCTCAAGAACGTTTTTCCTGACGTAATCGGGTATTCTGAGCTCATCGGGTGATATAAGAATGAACTTCGTGCCCTTGTATCTGCTCATGGCGTTAATCAGGGAATGCACTGTCCTTCCGTATTTGAGGTCGCCGCAGATACCGATAGTAAGGTTTTCAAAACTGCCCTTTTCTCTCTTGATCGTTATCAGATCGGCAAGGGTCTGGGTCGGGTGACAGTGTCCGCCGTCGCCCGCGTTAATTACAGGAACGGACGCGCTTTTTGCTGCAACGAAGGCCGCGCCCTCTTTCGGATGGCGAAGCACCATAATATCCGCATAGCAGCTCACGACGCGGGCTGTATCGTGAACGCTCTCGCCCTTCGCGGCTGAGGATGAGGAAGCGTCCTCCATAGTAATAACGTTTCCGCCAAGCTCAAGCATTGCCGCTTCAAAGCTCATTCTCGTGCGCGTGGAGGGCTCAAAAAACAAGGTCGCAAGCTTTTTCCCTCTACAGGCATCGCTGTACCTCTCCGGGTTTCGGGCTATGTCGATCGCAGTCTCGCAGAGCCCGTCAAGCTCCTCCGTCGAAAGATCGACAACGTCTATAAGACTTCTCATTGTCTCTCACCGATCCATGATTCGTCTGATGGATTATTGCGGAATTTTATAAGTCTCTCAACGTCCTCCGGTCTTATATACCCCTCTTCCGCAGCTGTCTTTGCGATAACGTCGAAATTTGTAAGGCTGTAATTCTTTACGTTTGCCGCGCTCAGTCTCTCGAGCCCCTTTTTCATTCCGTAGGTAAAGATAGAGACGATACCGAGAACGTCGGCTCCAGCCTCGCGGAGTACGTTCACAACTTCAATAACGCTGCCGCCGGTGGAGATAAGGTCCTCGACGACAACGACCTTCTGGCCTTTTTCAAGCCTTCCCTCTATCTGATTCTGCCTTCCGTGATCCTTTGCCCCTGAGCGGACGTAACCCATAGGAAGGCCGAGGATATGCCCGGTAATAGCAGCGTGAGCAATGCCCGCTGTGCTCGTACCCATAAGCACCTGGGCATCGGGGTATTCGTTTTTGATCAGCTCCGCAAGCCCATTCTCAACGTCGTTTCTCACCTCGGGCGCTGTGAGCGTAAGGCGGTTATCGCAATAAACGGGGCTTTTTATGCCGCTTGCCCAGGTAAAAGGCTCGTCTGGTCTGAAAAATACAGCCTTTATGCTCAAAAGATCCTTCGCAATTCTTTTGCTAAGCTCCATCTCTTCTCTCTCCTCAGTCAACAAATTCTTTTACGCATCTCTCGTAAGCCGCAACCGGATCGCTCGCGGCGGTTATCGGCCTGCCGACTACGATATAGTCCGAGCCGATCCTCTTCGCCTCCGCCGGGGTCATCACGCGCTTCTGATCGCCCGTATCCCCGTCAGCAAAGCGGACGCCGGGAGTAACGGTAAGGAAATCCATTCCGCAGGCTTTCTTAACTATGCCCGCCTCAAGAGGTGAGCAGACGACGCCGTCAAGGCCGGCGTTCTTCGCCGTCTTCGCATAATGGATAACTACGTCGCCGATAGGCTCCTTTATAAGAAGATCCCGCTCCATACTCTCCTGATCGGTGCTTGTAAGCTGGGTAACGGCGATAAGCAGCGGGCGGGTACCATCCTCCCTGGTGAGGCCCTCGATCGCGGCCTTCATCATTGCGCTCGTTCCGGCGGCGTGGAGGTTCGTTATATCAACGTCCAGCTTTGACAGCACCGCCATCGCTTTTTTGACCGTGTTGGGAATATCGTGAAGCTTGAGATCGAGAAAGATCTTGTGACCTCTCGCCTTAAGCTCACGGACGATATCCGGTCCTTCGGCGTAAAAGAGCTCCATACCTATCTTGACAAACGGCTTGCGCCCGGTAAAAAGCTCAAGGAAATCAAGTGTTAACTTCTTAGACTGAAAATCGCAGGCCACGATAACGTCCTTACCCATTATGCGCTCCTCCTATTATATCTCTTAAATTATCTATTCCGTATCTGTCCATCGTCCTCTCAAGCGAGGCGACTATATCCCGCGAAGCGAAGGGATCAATTAGATTTTTAGCGCCGACTTCGACGGCGGTAGCGCCCGCAAGCATCATCTCTATCACGTCCTCGGCTGAGCTGACTCCGCCCATCCCGATTACGGGTACGTTTACCGCGGACGCTACCTGATACACCATCCGAAGCGCGACGGGGAAGATTGCCTGGCCGGAAAAGCCTCCCATTTTATTCGCAATCACGGGTCTTTTTGTCTTCAGGTCTATCCGCATTCCCAAAAGCGTGTTAATGAGGCTGATGCCGTCCGCTCCCGCGTCAACGCAGGCCTTTGCTATCGAGACGATATCCGTAACGTTCGGTGAAAGCTTAATTATTATCGGCTTTTTCGTTACAGACCTTACGGCACGTGTCACCTCTGCCGCAGCCTCGGGATTTGTTCCGAAGCTCATTCCGCCGCCGTGAACGTTGGGGCAGCTCACGTTGACCTCAAGCCACCCGACCTGAGGTTCAGCTCCGAGTTTTTCGCAGGTATATGCGTAATCCTCAACGGAAAAGCCGGAAACGTTCGCCATAACCGGTTTATTGAAGCATTTTTTCAGCTTTGGAAGCTCTTCAGTTATCACGGCGTCGACGCCCGGATTTTGAAGACCTACGGAGTTTATCATTCCGGCCGTGCACTCGGCTATCCTCGGCGTTGGATTACCGAATCTCGGCTCTCTCGTAGTTCCCTTGAACGAGAACGTACCGAGGCAGTTGATATCGTAAAGCTCGGCAAACTCATACCCATATCCGAAGGTGCCGGAGGCGGGGATAACTGGATTTGAAAGCTCTATCCCGCAGAGATTTACGCTCAGTCTTCCCACAGAATCTCCTCCTTTCGGAATACGGGTCCATCCTTGCAAACGCGCTTAAAGCCGGAAACAGTCTTCTTTGAGCAGCCCATACAGGCGCCGAAGCCGCAGCCCATACGCTCCTCGAAGCTGAATTCACCGCTTGTATTCGTCTTATAGTACACCGATTTCAGCATCGGAGCCGGGCCGCAGGTGTAGAAATAGCTGTAAGAAGACGTAAGGGCGTCGGTGGCAAAGCCCTTTACGCCGTAAGACCCGTCAACAGTGGTCACCTTTACGTCGCAGTCGAGCTGAGAAAACTCGTCCTCGTAGAACACCTCATCGGCGTTATTGAAGCCGAGGATAACGCTGACTTCCTTTCCCGCCTCGCGCAGCCTTTTTGCGAGGTAATAGAGCGGGGGTATTCCCACTCCCCCGCCTATAAGAAGCGGATGGTCGCCGGAGCTTTCAAGGCAGTACCCGTTTCCGAGGCAGGTCAGAATGTCAAGATAGTCACCCGGGAGAAGTCCCGACATCTGCTCAGTACCCTTTCCGATTGCCTTATAGATTAGGGTAAGCCTGTTCTCCTCAGCGTCCGCCACTGAAATGGGGCGGCGGAGATACAGCCCGTCCAGGGCGATATTCACAAACTGCCCGGGCACGATCCCCTCGGTGTTTCCCGATAGAGTAAGGCGGTAGACGTTCTCAGTGAGAACGTCGTTTGCCTCGACGCAAAATATCTCTTCTCTCATATAAGCCTCACGAATCAATTGTGGAAATCGTCAGCGTCGTCTCCTCAAGCACGTCAAGAAGTACGCGTACCGTATCAAGCGAAGTAAAGAGCGTTGCGTTGTTCTCGGCGGCGCAGCGGCGTATCTCGATGCCGTCCGACATCTGATTTACCGAGTCGATATTTCTCGTGTTGATGATATATGCAATATGGCCCATACGGATCGAGTCGAGTATCTCGCTTGAGCCGTCGTATATCTTGCGAAGGACGTGCGTTCTGATACCGTGGGATTTCAGGAAGGCGGCAGTTCCCTCAGTAGCCTCGATGTTGAAGCCGAGGTTATAGAAGCGGCGGATCAGCGGAAGAGCTTCCTCCTTATCCTTATCGGCGATAGTCGCGAAAACGGTGCCGTAATTCTGGAGATGCATTCCCGCGGCCTGAAGTGCTTTATAAAGAGCGCGGTTCAGCTTATCGTCGTAACCGATGGCCTCACCCGTTGATTTCATCTCAGGCGAGAGATAGGAATCTATACCCTTAATCTTATTAAACGAGAAGACGGGCACTTTAACGTAATGGCGCTTCTTCTCCTCGGGATACAGATCGAATATGCCCTGCTCCTTAAGGCTTTTTCCGAGGATTACCTCAGTTGCTATATCCGCAAGCGAATAGCCCGTCGCCTTTGAAAGAAACGGCACCGTTCTCGAGGAGCGGGGATTGACCTCGATTATATAGACCTTATCGTCGGGATCTACGATAAACTGGATATTGTAAAGCCCGATGATGCCTATGCCGAGGCCGAGCTTTTTCGCGTATTGCAGGATTATGCCCTTGACCTTATTTGAGATCGAGAACGGAGGATAAACGCTGATCGAGTCGCCGGAGTGGATGCCGGTACGCTCAACGAGCTCCATAATACCGGGGACGAAAACGTCTCTCCCGTCGCAAACGGCGTCAACCTCGACCTCCCTGCCCTGGATATACTTATCGACGAGTACGGGCTTGTCGGCGTCGATCTCAACGGCGGATTTCAGATATCTGCGAAGCTGTTCCTCATTGGAGACGATCTGCATTGCCCTGCCGCCGAGGACGAAGCTCGGACGGACGAGCACGGGATAGCCAATCTCGTTTGCGGCGGCGACTCCGTCCTCAATGTTCGTTACCGCCTTGCCGTTCGGCTGCGGGATATTGAGCTCGATAAGGATCTTTTCAAAAGCGTCCCTGTTCTCAGCCCTGTCTATTGCCTCGCAGTCGGTTCCGACGATCTTAACTCCCCTCTCCATAAGCGGAGCGGCAAGGTTTATAGCAGTCTGACCGCCGAGGGAAGCGATAACGCCCTCCGGCTTCTCAAAGTCGATTATGGCCATAACGTCCTCAGGCGTCAGCGGCTCGAAGTAGAGCTTGTCCGCCGTGGTGTAATCGGTGGATACGGTCTCAGGGTTGTTGTTTATTATAATGGCCTCGTAGCCCTCGCGCCTGATCGTCTGCACCGCGTGAACGGTGGAGTAGTCAAATTCCACTCCCTGCCCTATTCTGATAGGCCCTGCGCCAAGGACTACGATCTTTTTCTTATCCGTAAGCCTCGACTCGTTCTTAACGGTGTCCTCAAGCTGATTGAGATATGTGGAGTAAAGATAGGCGATATATTTCCCCGTGTGAAGCGTATCGACCATTCTGAAAACCGGAGTGATACCGTTTTCCTTTCTGAGCGCGTAAACGTCCTTCTCGTCCGCGCCCCAAACGACGGCTATATATTTATCGGAGAAGCCTACGACCTTTGCGGATCTGAGGGCCTTAATATCAAACGGGTTTTCTTTAATAAGCTTTTCCATCTCGATAATGCTCTTGAAGCTCTCAAGGAAAAGCTCGGTGATCATAGTTACCCTGTGAAGCTCGTCTATTCCGACCCCGCGCCTTAAAAGCTCGAATATGGCGTAGATATTATCATCGCGGAATTCGGCGACGTAGCCTAAAAGCTCCTTGTCGGTGTAAGCATCGAATTTTGGGTGATGGAAGTGGCATACCCCGGTCTCAAGTGAGCGGACGGATTTAAGAAGACACTCAGTAAGAGTGGAGCCTATGCCCATCACCTCGCCCGTGGCCTTCATCTGGGTGCCGAGAGCATTCGTTGCGTCGGCGAACTTATCGAACGGAAAACGCGGGAATTTCGCCACGATATAGTCAAGGCTCGGCTCAATAGCCGCCGTTCCTCCGGCGACGGGAATATCCTCAAGCGCCATTCCGATGGCTATCTTTGCCGTAACTCTCGCTATCGGGTAGCCGGACGCCTTTGACGCCAGCGCCGAGGAGCGGGAGACGCGGGGATTGACCTCGATCAGGTAGTATTTCGACGAATTCGGGTCAAGAGCAAACTGCACGTTGCAGCCGCCCTCTATCTTTAGCTCGCGGATTATTTTTATCGCGCTGTCGTTCAGCATCTTCATATCGTGCTCGGAAAGGCTCAGTATAGGCGCGACGACGATGCTGTCTCCGGTATGAACGCCGACGGGATCGACGTTTTCCATTCCGCAGATCGTGATTGCGTGATCGTTTGAATCGCGCATAACCTCAAATTCGATCTCCTTATAGCCCTTGACGCTCTTTTCAACGAGGACCTGATGGACGGGCGACATACGAAAAGCGTTAGTGCCGATCTCAATAAGCTCGTCCTCGTTATTGGCGAAGCCGCCGCCGGTGCCGCCGAGCGTGAAGGCGGGGCGCAGAACTACCGGGTAGCCGATATCTATCGCGGCCTTCTTCGCCTCTTCGATATCGTAGGTTATCTCGGAAGGAATGACGGGCTCGCCGATGGACTCGCACATCTCTTTAAAAAGCTCCCTGTCCTCGGCGCGCTCAATTGAACGGCTTGAGGTGCCGAGAAGCTCGACGCCGCATTCCTTTAAAACTCCCTTTTTCTCAAGCTGCATCGCGAGATTTAGACCCGTCTGTCCGCCGATCCCGGGAACTATGGCATCCGGGCGCTCGTATCGGAGTATTTTAGCTACGTACTCGAGAGTAAGCGGCTCCATATAAACCTTATCGGCGATCGAGGTATCCGTCATTATAGTCGCCGGATTGGAGTTTACGAGTATGACCTCGTAGCCCTCCTCCTTAAGCGCGAGACAGGCCTGAGTCCCCGCGTAGTCAAATTCGGCGGCCTGTCCTATAACGATAGGCCCGGAGCCGATTATCAGCACCTTTTTGATATCAGTTCTCTTTGCCATTTTTATTCCTCCTTAGCCTGATATGCGATCTTTCCGACGCATACCGTCAGCATACATTTACCGAATACTTTTCGTCCCTCAAATGGCGTTGCCCTGCCTTTTGATAAAAAGTCCATTGGGTCAATTTCGTATTCCGAGTTAAGATCCCAGACGGAAAAACCGTTATTTGGGATACCGAACCTATTCCTCGGATTTACGCAGATTAGCTCTAAAAGCCTTTCAAGCGTTATCACGCCGCTTTTAACAAGCCCGGTATATAACAGCGGGAACGCCGTTTCGATCCCGACTATTCCGAACGCGCTTTTCTCAAGCCCCTTGCTTTTCTCCTCTGCTGAGTGGGGCGCGTGATCCGTAGCGATGCAGTCAATAGTTCCGTCTTTAATTCCCTCTATCAGCGCAAGCCTGTCCTCCCTTGAGCGGAGAGGCGGATTCATCTTCCACTTCCCGTCCTCTTTAAGATCGTTTTCGTCGAGAAGCAGGTAGTGCGGAGCCGTCTCACAGCTCACGTTCACCCCGTTGGCTTTTGCCTTTCTTATAATATCGACGCTCTCCTTCGTGGAGATATGGCAAACGTGATAGGCACAGCCCGTTTTCTTTGCAAGATAGCAGTCGCGCTCGATCTGAGCCCATTCGCTCTCTGAGGATATCCCCCTGTGGCCGTGGGTTTTCGCATAAACTCCGTCGTGGATATAGCCGCCGCGCAAAAGCTCGTTTACCTCGCAATGGGCGACGATCAGCTTTCCGAGGCTTTTGGCTTTCTCCATCGCGGAAATCATAATCTCTTCAGCCTGAACGCCTTTTCCGTCGTCAGAAAAAGCGATGACGTCCGGGGCCATTTCGTTCATATCCGAAAGCTTCTCGCCCTTCTCGCCAACGGTTATCGCTCCGTAGGGGAAAACGTCTATCACAGCGTCGCGCTTTATTATCTCAAGCTGCCTTGAAAGATGCTCGGCAGAGTCCGGCACGGGATCAAGATTCGGCATCGTGCAAACGGCAGTATATCCCCCTCTTGCCGCGGCAAGAGTTCCCGTTTTTATCGTCTCTTTATAAGAAAAGCCCGGCTCGCGAAAATGAACGTGCACATCGCAAAAGCCGGGTAAAACGGTATATTCGCCATTGAGGAAACGGGAAAGCCTCTCCTTGGAAGCCGAAGGAGCAAAATCAGGATATTTTGCCATTGTGACCGTCTTAAGCATAAGAGAAGCCCTCCAAAGAAAAATGCCTTGCCGCAGTCTTCGGCAAGGCATAACTATGCATGATACGCACTATAGTCAATCTTGCCGATATCGCAGTATCGCCTTAAAGATTTATCGGGAATAATATATCACTTCATGGCTTGATTTGTCAACACAATATATTGTACAAAAAAGTGGGCGTGCACGGCGGTTTTGTTATGCACGAAAAATACTTTATCAATTTAAATTAAAAAATTCTTGACAATTTGAATCCAAGGTGCTATACTCCGCTTAAACCGATGAGGAAGAGTGAGTAAGCTTCACCTCCATCCACGAAGCGAGCCGCAGGCGGTGCGAGTGCGGCAGGGTGCGTTTGGCTGAATGGACTTCCGAGGGCAATCGGAAAGGGTTTTTCCCGAGTATGTGCGCCGGGGTACGGCTCCCCGTGAAGAAAAGTCTGCGCATATATGTGCGCGTAAAGTGGGCGCGATCAGCGTCAAGCAGGGTGGCACCGCAGGATATTATCCTGTCCCGGCAATTATTATTGCAGGGACAGGTTTTTTTCTGTCCCGAGGAAAGAAAGGATGAAAAGAAAATGGCGAAAGACACTATCCCTTACAAAATCTATCTTGAAGAATCGGAGATGCCCAAGTATTGGTACAACGTCAGAGCAGATATGAAGAACAAGCCGGCTCCCCTTATCAATCCGGGAACGCACGAGCCTATGACGGCAGCCGATCTCGCTCCCGTATTCTGCGACGAGCTTATAGCTCAGGAACTCGACAACGACACCCGCGAATACCCTATTCCTCAGGAGATACTCGACTTCTATAAGATGTACCGTCCCTCTCCCCTCGTCCGCGCATATTGCCTTGAGGAGAAGCTTCAGACGCCGGCCAAGATCTACTACAAGTTCGAGGGTAACAACACGTCCGGCAGCCATAAGCTCAATTCCGCTATCGCTCAGGCGTATTACGCCAAGAAGCAGGGACTTAAGGGAATAACCACCGAGACCGGAGCCGGCCAGTGGGGCACAGCTCTTTCGATGGCGTCCGCTTATCTCGGACTTGATTGCAAGGTATTTATGGTCAAGGTCAGCTACGAGCAGAAGCCCTTCCGCCGCGAGGTGATGCGTACCTACGGCGCATCCGTAACCCCTTCCCCCTCAAATACGACCAACATCGGCAAAAAGATTCTCGCCGAGCACCCCGGAACTACCGGATCTCTCGGCTGCGCGATCTCCGAGGCAGTCGAGGTCGCAACCACGACTCCGGGTTATCGCTACGTTCTCGGCTCGGTTCTCAACCAGGTCCTTCTGCATCAAAGCATAATCGGACTTGAGACTAAGATAGCTCTTGATAAGTATAATATAAAGCCCGATATGATCATCGGCTGCGCAGGCGGCGGCTCGAACCTCGGCGGTCTTATCTCGCCGTTTATGGGCGAAAAGCTCCGCGGCGAGGCTGATTACCGCATAATCGCGGTCGAGCCCGCGTCCTGCCCGAGCCTTACGAGAGGCGTTTTCGCGTACGACTTCTGCGATACCGGTATGGTATGCCCGCTTGCAAAGATGTACACTCTCGGCGCCGACTATATCCCCGCTCCGAACCACGCCGGCGGACTCAGATACCACGGAATGAGCCCTGTCCTGTCTCAGCTTTATCACGACGGATATATGGAGGCTACCTCCGTTCCTCAGACGAAGGTATTCGAGGCTGCAGAGTTCTTCGCAAGGTCCGAGGGCATCCTCCCTGCACCCGAATCCTCTCACGCCATCTGCATCGCTATCGACGAGGCTCTCAAGTGCAAGGAGACCGGCGAGGAAAAGACGATTGTCTTCGGCCTCACCGGTACCGGATATTTCGATATGGTAGCTTACGAGAAGTTCAACGACGGCGTTATGGACGATTATATTCCCACCGACGAGGAGCTTCGGAAGAGCTTCGCAAAGCTTCCCAAAGTCGATTGAAATAAAGCATAATAAAATATCGGCAAGGG
>ONGN01000032.1:1302-15538 GCA_900317385.1 uncultured Eubacteriales bacterium | reverse complement strand
GTGACGGGCTCGGAGAAGTCGTAGAGCTCGGTGAGGGCAGCGTCCTTATACCAGCCCAAAAAGCGGGCGTCAGTCTTCTCGGGATCCTCGGGGCGCTCGGCGGTCTCGCCGTAAGCGAGCTTCTGAGTGAGGAGGTCAGCGCCCTCGTCCACGTAGGAAACGGTGACGAAGGGGACTATGCTCCAGGTGCCGTTATGGTTGTCGATGACGATATAGTGCTCATAGTCGATAACGAAGTCGCCTCTCAGGCTCGGGTCAAAGGGGAAGGTGCCGCCGTTTGCTCTAACAGAGCCAATGCCCCAAAGGCTGGAGCAGGCATTGTACTGGTCTATGCCGGAAGCGGCGTTTCCGATTACGGGCCTGCCCTCGATCTTAACGTCGGCAAGGCGGCAGTTTAAGTCAAACTCGACAGAGCCGATGAAGTTATCCTTTATAACGGCGTTTCCGCTTACGGTGAGGCCGTCGCTGTCGGTGTAGACGCCGCCGCTGTAGCTGCTGTCGCACCTGTTGCCGACTATCATGGCGTTTTCGGTGATGAGGCCGCTCTGTCCGTCGAAGCCGACGCCGCCGGCGCAGTAGCGCGCCCAGTTGTCACGAATAACGGCGCTGCCCTTTACGGTCATCGTGCCGCTGCACCATATTCCGCCGCCGGAGGCGTTCGCCTTGTTGCCGCTGACCTCGCCGCCGATCATCGTAAAGCTGGCGTCCCAGAATACGCAGACTCCGCCGCCGCCCGCTGTGTTGGTGGATTCAAGAAGAGCCTCGTTATTTTTTATAACGGTGTTTACCGCCGTGTAGGATGCGCCCGGCTCAATATTGACTCCGCCGCCGTATGCGCCCCAGTCGCTCTTGCCGCTGCCCGCTCTGCCGTTCTTAATGACGGTGCCTGCGGTCTTGAGGCTGCCGGACTCTACGTTTATTACTCTCGCAAGTCCGTTTCCGTCCAGGATTACGTCGTCCATCTCGACGTTCGCTCTTACGACTACAAGGTTTATTCCGGAGAAGCCTTCGGCTGCCTTTATCGCAAAGCCGTTGCCCTTCAGCGTTACGTTCTCGCCGAGGTACAGGGTCTCGGTAAGGGTCACGTCCTCAGAAAGCTCGATGACTCCGTCGACAGGCTCGGGCATAAGCCCTTCGGCCTTCGCGGCGATGGCCGCCGCTCCGATAACGAAAATAACAGCGATTATTATCATAACTGCCTTTTTCATAATAAACATCCTTTCGGGGGTTAATTTGGGGCTCAGTTTACCGTCTCACCCCTTGCTTGATTACAATATACCACCCGCTTGTTATCTTAACTGTTACTTTTGCAATTTTTTTGAAAAAAAATATTTATTTTTCGTAATAAAATAACGCCTCCGTAACGAAGGCGTTATTTTATACTGTTCAGCACTTTTATAAAATAGTCGGGCAGGTCGCATTCGAGCTCAACGGGCTCTTTCGTTGCCGGGTGGATGAAGCGGAGCTTTTTTGCGTGGAGGCATTGACCCTCGAGACCGGGCACGGGCTTTTTCGAGCCGTAGACCGTATCGCCGAGGACGGGGTGGCCGATATGCGCCATATGCACCCTTATCTGATGGGTGCGTCCGGTCTCGAGGCGCATACGGGCGTGGGTGAAGCCGGGGTAGCGCGCGATGACCTCCCAGTGTGTGACGGCGGCGCGGGAGTTTTTCTCCGTTACCGCCTGCTTTTTCCTGTCGGTCGGGTGGCGGCCGATGGGCGCGTCCACCGTGCCGCTGTCCTCGCGGAGGTTGCCGACGAGAACGGCCTCGTAAACTCTTGAGAGGCTGTGGTCCTTGAGCTGGTCGGCGAGGAATTTATGGGCGGCGTCGTTCTTCGCGGCGATGACGAGGCCGGAGGTATCCTTATCTATCCTGTGGACTATGCCGGGGCGGATAACGCCGTTTATCCCGGAGAGCGAATCGCCGCAGTGATTAAGGAGAGCGTTCACGAGGGTGCCGCCGGAGTGGCCCGGGGCGGGGTGGACTACCATACCCTTCGGCTTGTTCACCACGATAACGTCGTTATCCTCGTAGACGATATCGAGGGGGATATCCTCGGCGCTGACCTCGAGCTTGTGCGGCTCGGGAAGGTCGAGCGCAAAATCATCGCCCGCCGCCGTCTTATAGCTCTTTTTGAGCTTTTTTCCGCGGAGGGTGACGGAGCCTGAGTCTATGAGCCCGGCTATGAAGCTGCGGCTCAGTTCGGGAAGGCTTTCGGCTAAAAAGGCGTCGAGCCGCGCTCCGTCCCGCTCACAAGCTATTATCTTCGTCATTTTCGCTCTCTCCGCTCTTCTTTTCGCGGCTCTCCCTCAGTCTTTTAAGCTCGGGCATCGAGGCAAGTTTCTTCTCCCTCTCCTCCCTTATCGAGCGGGCGCCGTAGAGGATAACGAAAATAATGGCGCCGACGGTGATGCAGCTGTCCGCCACGTTGAACACGGGGAAGGATATGAACTCGGTCTCTATCATATCGACGACGTAGCCGAGCATTATCCTGTCCACGGCGTTGCCCACGGCGCCGCCGAGGATGAGGGCGAGGGCGAAGTTCTCCCACTTCGGGAGCCTGTTTCTGATGATGATAACGACGAGCGCTATGCTCACGACGACGCTTATCACCGCGAGGACCCAGCGGAAGTCGCTCTCGGACATCAGGGACCAGGCCATACCGGTGTTCTTGAGCCTTGTGAGCCCCAGGACGCCGGGGATCAGGTGGATATGCTGGCCCCACTGCAGGTCGGAGGTTATCAGAAATTTCGTAAGCTGATCGAGAGCTACGCAGAATAGTGCGATCAATAGATAGGTCATAGCTTCCTCCAAAAAAGCCGCGGCGGGGCTAAGCTCGCCGCGGTATCGGTTTGATTATTCGAGACCGGATACGACCTCGGCGCAGCGGCGGCAGAGCCCGGGATGAGCCTTGACCTCGCCGATGGTGGCGCTCCTCGTCCAGCAGCGCGGGCACTTCTCCTTATCGCAGGGCTCGGCAAGGACGGTCACGCCCTCGGTCTCGCCCGCAAGTCCCTCGCCCTCGCCCACTGCAACGCGGACGCGGGATACGATGAAGAGGGCGGCGAGGTCCATATCGCCGAGCTTTTCGATATCATGGGCGGCCTTTTCGCTTGCGAAGAGGGTCACCTCGGCATCGAGCGGCTTGCCGATGGATTTGTCGGCGCGCTTTGCCTCGAGAGCCTTGAGCACGTCGGCGCGGAGCTTCAGAACGTAAGCCCACTTCGCGCTCTCCTCCCCGGAGAGGACGCGCTCGGGGTGAGCCTGCGGCATATCGTTTAGCATAACGTGCCTCGTATCGTCGCCCGATGCGTGGGGCATAGCCTGCCATATCTCGTTTGCCGTGAAGGCGAGGATGGGGGCAAGCAGGCGGACGAGGGTATCGAGGATAACGTAGATGGCGGACTGAGCGCTGCGCCTTGAAAGGCTGTCGACTCCGTCGCAATAGAGCCTGTCCTTGATGACGTCGAGATAGAAGTTCGACATCTCGACCACGCAGAAGTTGTGGATAGCGTAAGAGACGGCGTGGAACTCGTATTTCTCATAGGCGGCTATGCACTTTTCGCGCAGAGCCTCGAGCTGGACGAGAGCCCACTTGTCGAGGGGCAGCATATCCCCGTAGGCGACGGCCTTGTCGGGCTCGAAGCCGGAGAGGTTTCCGAGGATATAGCGGGCGGTGTTCCTTATCTTGAGGTACTTATCGGAGAGCTGCTTGAAGATATTCTCAGAGCAGCGCATATCGAGCCTGTAATCGGCGGAGGCGACCCAGAGCCTGATGAGGTCGGCGCCGTACTTCTTGATTATATCCTCGGGGGCGATGCCGTTTCCGAGGGATTTGTGCATGGCGCGTCCCTCGCCGTCCACCGTCCAGCCGTGGGTCAGCACGGAGCGGTAGGGGGCGGAGCCCTTTACCGCAACGGCGGTGAGAAGGCTTGACTGGAACCAGCCGCGGTACTGATCTCCGCCCTCGAGATAGAGGTCGGCAGGCCAGGCGCCGGGAGCGTCGAGCTCCATGGATGCGATATGGGTGGAGCCGGAGTCGAACCAGCCGTCAAGCGTGTCGGTCTCCTTCGTAAAGACCTTGCCGCCGCAGTGCGGGCAGGTGAAGCCCTCGGGCAGAAGGTCGGCGGTCTCGCGCTTAAACCAGGCGTTCGAGCCCTCGGCGCGGAAAATCTCGCTTATCTTCCCGATTGTCTCATCGGTGCAGACGGGCTTACCGCAGTCCTCGCAGTAGAACACGGGGATCGGGAGACCCCAGTGGCGCTGGCGGGAGATGCACCAGTCGGCGCGCTCGCGGATCATGCTCGCCATACGCTCCTCGCCCCAGTCGGGAGTCCAGGTAACGGCCTTCGCGGCATTAACCGCCTCCTCTTTAAACGAGTCGACTGAGCAGAACCACTGGTCGGTGGCGCGGAAGATGATGGGGTTCTTGCAGCGCCAGCAGTGCGGATAGGAGTGGGTCATATTCTCGGAGGCGAGGATAGCGCCAGCCGCAACGAGGTCTGCGAAGATGGGCTCGTGCGCCTTGAGGACGGAAAGCCCCTCGTATTTCCCGGCGAAGGAATTGAAGCGTCCGCTGTCGTCCACGTTCACCTTGAGGTCGCGGCCCTGGGGTATCTCGGGGTACTTGCGGCAGACGTTGTAGTCGTCGGCTCCGTATGCCGGGGCTGTGTGGACGCAGCCGGTACCGGCGTCGAGGGTGACGTGGTCGCCCAGTATCACAAGGCTCGTCTGATCAAAAAGCGGGTGCTTCGCGGTTATGAGCTCGAGCTCGGCGCCCTTGAATATATGAAGGGTCTCGGAAAGCTCGAGGCCGGCCTTTTTAAGAACGGACTCGGTTAGCTCGGTCGCCATTATATAGTTCTCCCCGTTCGAGGCGCGGACGAGGCTGTAATCGAGGGCGGGATTCAAGCAGATGGCGAGGTTTCCCGGGATCGTCCAGGTAGTGGTCGTCCAAATGACGAAATAGGTATTCGCAAGGTCAGCGTACCCGGAGAGCTTTCCAAGATCGTTTTCAACGCGGAATTTGACGAATATCGTCGTCACCTTGTCGTCCGAATACTCTATCTCGGCCTCGGCGAGGGCGGTCTCGTCGTGCGGGCACCAGTAAACGGGCTTCTTGCCCTTATAGATATACCCCTTGGAGTACATCTTGCCGAAGACCTTGACCTCCTCGGCCTCGAACTTCGGGTCCATAGTGAGGTAGGGCATATCCCAGGCGCCGAGGAAGCCGAGGCGCTTGAACTCCGAGCGCTGGATATCGACGAAGTTCTGCGCGAACTCGTGGCAGGCGTCGCGGAATTCGGGGATGGTCATAGCCTTGCGGTTCAGCTTCTGCTGCTTGATTATCGCCGATTCGATGGGCATACCGTGGTTATCCCAGCCCGGGGTGAAGGGCGTGCGGTAGCCGGTCATAGATTTATATCTGATTATAAAGTCCTTTATCGCCTTGTTGAGGGCGTGACCCATATGCAGGTGCCCGTTCGAGAAGGGAGGGCCGTCGTGCAGGATGAAGCTCGGCTTTCCCTCGTTTCTTTTGAGCATCTCCTCGTAAAGCCCCAGCTCCTCATCGCGCTTTAGCATTTCGGGCTCCCTCTGCGGAAGTCCGGCGCGCATCGGAAATTCGGTTTTCGGCAGGTTTAACGTCGCGTTGTAATCCATATCTCTCTCCTAAAGTCTTAGCATACTAATGCGGGGGAAGATCCCCCGCTTATTATTTATTTCTTGCCCTCTTCGTACTTCGAGCCGAACTGGAGATCGTCGAACTTGAACTTGGGGCGGGGGGTTATCTCCTCGTCCTCCTCAGTCCAGAGCTTCTCCTGCGCGGGCTCCTCCTGCTTGAGGTCGGGGACTCTCTTCGTCTCCTCAAGGGACTCGTCGTAAACTCCGGCGCCGTCCATTATATCGTTCACGAAGGACTCGATATCGGTCCTCGTCTCGTCATCGGATACGGGCTCGGGCTTTGCGGGCTCGGGCTCGGGAGCGGGCTCAGCCTTGGCCGGCTCGGCCTTCGGCTTCTCCCAGACGTTCTCTCTCGCGTGGGCGGCTCCCTTGGGTCTCGCGCCGCCGCCCTCGGGTGAAAATACGGGCGCCTCGTCCTCGGCGTCCGCCGGGGCGGGCTCGCCGGTTATCTCGGTCACCTTGCGAAGAAACTCAGCCTGATTTGCGATGAGCTCGCGGTTGAGGGCGACGAATTTCGCCGTTTCAGCCTTTACGGAGGCAAGTCTCTCCTCCTCGCGGTCGGCTCTGCCCTTAACGTCCGCCACGGTGGCGTCCGCCTTCTTCTGAGCCTCGGCGAGCATCGCGTCGCACTTGGCGCGGGTCTCATTAAGCATATCGTCGCTCATCTTCTGCGCGGTGAGCAGAGCCATACGCATCGAATCCTCGGTGGAGCGGTACTCCTCCACCTTGTCAACGAGGACCTTGAGCTTGCCCTTTAAAACTGCGTTCTCCTTAAAAAGCGCGGCGTAATCCGCGCCGACGGTCTCAAGAAAATCGTCAACGGCGCCCATATCGTAGCCGCCGAAGACAGCCTTGTTAAATTCCTGCTCCTGAATATTCTGCGGTGTCAGCATATCTTATCCCTTCCTTATCTAATCTATTGGCGGCCAATCAGAAGTAAAGTCCGTTGTTCTCCAGCTCGTCGAGAAGATCGCCCATAAGATCGACGTTGTACGGCGTGATGAGGTAGGTATTCACCGCGACCTTCTTTATCTTGCCGTCCTGCGCGTAAGCCACGCCGGAGAGGAAGTCGATAAGCCTTCTCGCGATATCCTTGTTCGTCTGCTCAAGGTTCAGTACCACCGTTCTCTTCTCGCGAAGGTGGTCGGCGATCTCGGCGGCGTTCTCAAAGCGCTCCGGCTTTACGAGCACGACCTGGAGCTGAGTGGTCGCGTGGATATTCACGACCTTGTTGTCTCTCTTCTCCGCCGTGCTGTCCTGGAACACCGTCCTCGCGGGGGCGGCAGTCCTCGGCGTTACCGGCATCTTCTCGGGCGCTCTCGGCGAGAAGTCCTCAAATTCCTCGTCCTCGTCCTCGTAAGGTCTCGTCAGCTTCTTGAGCTCATTAAAAAATCCCATAGTTAACCTCCGTATATTATTTCAGTCTCAGCGGTACTGCCGCTCGCCGAAAACGAGCGAGCCGACGCGAACGAGGTTTGCCCCGCACGCTATCGCGGCCTCAAAATCCCGGCTCATACCCATAGACAAAATATTCATAGTAACATTATCGTATTTTTTTCCCTTTATGTCAACAAAAAGCTTTGCCATTTTCTCAAAATATCGGATATTTTTCTCGGGGTCCGCCTCATTTGGCGGTATCGTCATAAGCCCCGCGACCCTTAAACCGCCGCATTCGGCGGCAAATTCCAGAAGCTCAGGGAGCGCCTCGGGGAGGGCGCCGGACTTCTGCGGCTCCCTCCCTGCGTTCACTTCGATAAGTATATCCTGCCTTATTCCGAGGAGCTTCGCCCTTTCTGATATCGCGCTCATAAGCTCAACCGAGTCTGCGCTCTGGATAAGGCTCACCGCTCCCACGGCGTATTTAAGCTTGTTTTTCTGCAGGTGGCCGATAAAATGCACCTCGGCGCCCTCATAGGCGTTCTCCGCAAGCTTGTCCCGGAGCTCCTGAGCCCTGTTCTCGCCGAAAAGGCGGAAGCCCGCCCGGTACGCCTCCCTGATATTCTCCCTGCCGTTCATCTTTGAGGCGGCAAGCACCATAACGTCCTCCGCCGCTCTGCCGGAGCGGATCGCGGCATCTGCCGCCATATCGAGGACCCTTCGCGCGTTATCGTATATTTCGCTCATTTCTTCATTCCCCCTGCGGCTCATTTTGAGACGAGAGCGCCGTCTTCAAGGTTGTCCGCCTTGGTTATTATCTCGTTTCCAATGCGCATTTCCGCCGTCTCCTCGATCATATAATAGTCCCCTTCCTCGCCGAGGATATTGACCTTGACGGCCTTCGCCTGCATGCCGACGAGGAGATACACGATGGTGTCACCGTCCTCGTCGAGGTGGACCGCCTCCCTCGGCGCCCTTATGCCGGAGGCGGACTCGAATATGACCTCGCCCGTCATATCCCTTACTCCCGCCGTCTCGGAGAGCTTCCTCGTTGAGGAGAAGACCACGGCGCATTTGCCGTCGACCTCAGGGCCGACGGATTCAACGTTCATCGTCACGGTCCCGTTATAGGTCTTTGAAAAGTCGATATCGACCGCTGTCCTTCCGATCAGAAGCGTTGCCCAGCTCGAATCCATCACGGTCACGTAGTACCACCTGATGCCGTATATGAGCTTGCCGAAGGCCCCGCTCGAAACGGCGGCTTTTCCGCCAAAGAGAGCTTCCACGTCCTCGGGTCTCAGCTTGCCCTCTACGCTCGCGGTCGAGATCTCTTCAAACCCGTCCACGCGGGAGGTGAAGGTCCCCGCCTTCTTCGCGGTCACGAAGCCGCGGCCGCCCGCCGCCGTGCGCAGGCTCTCATAGCGGAGCTTAAGGCTCTCAAGATCCTCGCCCGCCTCATTCGAGGCGAGCTCGCCGGTCTGAAGGGCGAAGTTCTCAACGTCGAGCTTAACGCTCTCGAGGGAGGTAAAATCCCGCTCCGCTATCGCGCGGCTGAGCTCCATAACGCTCTCCCTCGCGGCGTCCGCCGCGCTCTTTGCCTCGCTCACCGTCTCAAGCGCGCGGATCCTTATCGCAAGCTCCTGTATCTCCTCCGCCCGCTCAAGGTCGGAGCCGGAGTTATAAGTTATCGCAACGGTCGAGCCCGAGGCGACCCGCGCCCCCTCCGTTACGCTGACGGAAGCTCCCCCCTCCGGGGAGATAAGGACCTCCTCGTCCCTCACGGCGTAGCCCGTGGTTATCACGCTTCGTCTCAGCGTCATAGCCGTCGCCGGCACGGTCCTAAGCGAATCGTCCCTCGTCTGATAAAGCGAGAAACCCGCGTAGATAACGAGGGCGACGAAGACCACGACCGTAACAAATTTTATAAGCCTGTCGCTTCTTTCCACTTTCCCTGCTCCTTTAGCCTCCGATATCGGCCGTTCTCCCCTCGGCACTGCTCTCGTCAAGGCTCAGCTCGAGCCGCCTTGCAGGCGAGACCGTCGATATCGCGTGCTTATAGATAAGCTGCTCCTTTCCCTCGCTCAGAAGAGCTACGGTGAAGCTGTCGAAGGAGCGCACCGTTCCGCGCATCTGAAACCCGTTCACCAAAAACACCGTGAGCGGTACGTTCTTCCTCCTCGCCTCGTTGAGAAACAGATCCTGTAAATTCGGTTTTTGCATTTTGTTTGCCGTCCTTTCTTATGTATTTCAGGTGACCCTCTTGGAACGGCAACATGATATCAGGGTTCGGCAAAAAATTCTGTCGAAGCATGCAGAGCGTCTGCAAAATCCGGAATATTTTTCCAGTTTATTCTGAGAGCGCCCTCGTATCTTGAGCACCAGGATATCTGCCTTTTCGCGTACCTCCTGCTGCCCCGCTTTATATTCTCCACGGCGTCTTTTAGCTCCTCCTCGCCGCGAAGATACCTCACGCTCTCCTTATAGCCTATCGCCTGCATCGCGGTGGCTTCCGGCGGAAGCCCCATATCTAAAAGGGCGCGCACCTCGTCCATAAGCCCGGCTTTGAGCATTACGTCGACCCTTATGTCTATCCTGCGGTAGAGGTCTTCCCTGTCCTCAAAGCCGAGGACGATATATTTCGCCCTGTATCGCGGCGGCGCCTTTTTCGTAAGCTCATCGTGCTCGGAGATCGTGCTTCCGCTTTGGGCGAGCTCGAGTGCGCGGACTATCCGCTTTTTATCGTTCGGGTGGAGCTTTGCGGCCCTCTCCGGGTCAAGAGAGCGCAATAGGTCGAGCATACGCCCGCCGCCTACTTCGTCATACTGCCGCTCAAGTTCGGTTCTAACTCCGAGCTCGGCCCCGCCGGCGGCAAAAGAACGCCCTAATACGAGGGATTCGATATAGAGCCCGGTGCCGCCGACGAGTATCGGTAATTTCCCGCGGGAGAGGATAGCGTCTACGCAAGCTCCCGCCTCGGTAACGTACCGCGAGACGGAATAGCTCTCGAACGGGGAGACGACGGAGAGCATATGGTGGGGGATGCCGCGCATCTCCTCCTCCGTCGGCTTCGCCGTGCCTATATCCATATATTTATAGATCTGCATCGAGTCGGCTGAGACCACCTCGCCGCCGAGTTTTTGGGCAAGGCTTACGCCAAGCTCCGTCTTTCCCGAGGCCGTCGGCCCGGTTATAACCAAAATTTCAGGCGTCATACTCTTTTAAAGCCCTTGTCAAGCTGATACTTCGTAAGCTCCATCATAACGGGTCTGCCGTGCGGGCAGTATCTGACCTCCCCCGACATGACCTTATCAATGAGCCCGGTCACGCTCGCGGGCTCGGACCTCGTGCCCGCCTTTATCGCCGCCTTGCAGGCGACGGTGTGCATTATATCGTCGCGCAGCTCAGAAAGCCCGCGCCTTCCGCCCGAGGAGAGTATTCCGGAGAGCTCCTCGATAAGCGCCTCCGGCTCGGAGATATCGAGGTCCTGGGGTATCTGCCTTATCGCCGCGGCGCCGCCGCCGAAGTCGTCTATCTCGAAGCCGTATTCGCCCAGAAGCCCGGCTGACTCCGCGATAACGGCGGCAGTCTCCTCGCCCACGTTTACGATCACCGGGGTCATAAGGAGCTGACCCTCCGGTCTCCAGCCCTTCTCCTTCAGCTTATCGAAAAGAACGCGCTCGTGCGCCGCGTGCTTGTCTATCAGAAATACGCTCGTCCCCTTTTCAACGATGAGGTAGGTATTAAGCGCCTCGCCTATAAATCTCCAGGGGCGCTCCTCCCTCTCCTCGGCTATCGGCGCATCGGGCGTCCAGTCCGGCGCTGCCACGGGCTTTACGGGGGGCATCTCGATTTTCCCCTGCTCGCGGGATTTTGAGGGAAATACGTCGTTTAAGCGAAACTCAGCGCCGCCCGCCTCGGCTCTTTTGAAGCCGCCGCCGAAGCCGGAGCGGAACTCATCTGAGGAAACAGACTTGAAAAAGTCCTCCCTCGGCTTAGACGTAAACGAGGCGGATTTTGCGTTTCCCGCCGGGGCGGAATCCGAAAGGCCCGACCGGACGGCGGAAGCGGTAGAGCGCGATACCGTAAGCTCGGCGGGAGCGGACTCCGTTTCGAGAGCGCCGCGCACCGCCCAGTAGACCGCGTCGAACACCGAACGCTCATCGGAGAATCTCACCTCGAGCTTAGCGGGGTGTACGTTCACGTCCACCTTTGAATAGGACATATCTATCTCGAGCACGCAGGCGGGGAAGCGCCCGGTGAACAGGCTGTTCTTATACGCCTGCTCGAGCGCCGCCTGTAAAACCCGGGATTTTACGAATCTGCCGTTTATGAAAAAGAACTGCCAGCCCCTGTTGCCCCGCGCTCCCGCGGGGGTGGAGACGTAGCCCCGGACGAATACTCCGCCGGACTCGCCCTCGGTCTTTAAAAGGCTCTTCGCCGCGTCCCTGCCCAGAACGGAGTATACGGCGGACTCGGTCTTACCGTCGCCGGGGGTATGTATCTCCTCGTGCCCGTCCTTTATATACCGGATGGATATCTCGGGATGGCTGAGGCAGAGCTTCGTTACCGCAACCGTCACGGCGGCGCCCTCCGACTTGTCGTTTTTCATATATTTGAGCCTTGCCGGGGTGTTGAAGAAGAGATTTCTCACTATCATCGTGGTCCCGTCCGGGCAGCCCGCCGCCTCGCAGGCGAGTATCTTCCCCGCCTCGAGCTCGACCCTCGTGCCGGTCGCGGCGTCCCTCTCCTTCGTTAATAGCTCAACGCGGCTGACGGCAGAGATGGCGGCAAGAGCCTCGCCGCGAAAGCCGAGGGTGGCTATTGCCTCAAGCCCGCGCTCATCGCGCAGCTTGCTCGTGGCGTGGCGCAGGAAGGCTATCTTCGCATCCTCCGGCGCCATTCCGCAGCCGTTGTCCGTTACGCGGATGAAGGACATACCCCCGTCCTGTATCTCAACGGTCACGCTCTTCGCCCCGGCGTCTATCGAGTTTTCGCAGAGCTCCTTTACGACCGATGCCGGGCGCTCTACCACCTCGCCCGCCGCGATGAGGTCGGCGAGATGGGGCGGCATCTCATAAATTTTCGGCATATTAATCTCCATTCTGCCGCTTTGCGTCAGCACAAAAAGCTAAAAAAATCCACCAAGCGGCTGATGGAGATTCCGGCATGTGCCGCGGTTGCCGCTTTGCGGCGAGCGGCACGCCTTATTATCAAATGATAGTGTGATTTTTCACACTATTTTTCCTCGTGTGAAATATACGTTCTCTGAAGCCCCTTTACGTTGACGGGATCGACGTCGAGATAGCAGGCGTCGCCGACGCTGCACTCTATATCCGTTACGTCCACTATCGTATGCTGAAGCCCCACGTTGCCTATTATACGAAGCTTCCTGCCGCCGAGCTTGACGACGGGCCTCCTCTTTCTGGCCTTCAGGATATCTATGAGCCTGCGTTCGTAGTCCGGGCGGTTTACGCCGAAGCCGTTATAGAAGCCGACGCTTAAAACGGCGAGACGCGCGGGTTTTTTCAGCGTCTGACCGCCTATCCTGTGCTTCTTGGGGAACCAGCCGACCTCCTCGACGCCCGCCTTGATATAGCCGACCTTCATAAGCCCGGGCACGGCTCCGCCCGCGACCCTTCCGGCAAGGGCGGTGCCGACTCTGACGGCGTCCATCGTGCCGAAATCGTATTTGAAAAGGGCGGCGGAGTCCGCTATGTGGGTATAGCCGACCTCGAAGCCCATCTGGGTGAGCTTGTCGAGAACGCCCTTGAAGGTCTCGTACTCAGAGCGCGTTATCCTTTCGGACTTGTGCGACTGGGAATAGGTGGAGAAAACGCCGATGACGGCAAGATTGGGCATATACTTGAATATCGAGGCTATCTTATCGGTCTCCGTGGGCAAAAACCCGTAACGCCCGAGGCCGGAGTCTATCTTTATCTGCACCTCGCAAACGGTGTGCCTCTCCTCCGCTATCCCATTTATCGCGACGGCGGCGTCGTAGGAGCCGACGGTGCAGACGACGCCGAGCTCGATGAGGTCCCTTATCTCGTCCGAATCCGCCGTAGAGCGGAGCATCATAAGCCTCTCGTCCGTAAAGCCGAGGTTTCTCAGCCTCTCCGCGTCCCTCGGATCGGATACGGCGAAGCTCGTTACCCCCTCCTCGCGCATTATCCGCGCAGTCTCTACGATGCCCATACCGAAGGCGTCGGCGCTGAGGTCGGCTATTATGTCAACACCGCGCGCACGGCTTTTTACGATGTTGAGATTATTCCTGATAGCGTCTCTGTCAATAACGAGATTTTTCATTTGCAGTTCTCCTTTCCGTCAAAGCCGCTTCTATTCCAATTTAATACTTTGATTATAGCACAAATACCATTGTAAAATCTACAGGAAAATGTTAAAATACCATTAAATATGAAATTTCAATCGTATTGGAGATTCAAATGAGCTATAAGAGAACGGTTATATCGGAGCAGGAGCTTGAAGCGCAAAAGAAAATAATGGCTGAGGTCGCGGAGAGGAACGCCTCCCTCCCCGAAAAGCCCCTCGCCCTCGTTGATACCTACGGCTGCCAGCAGAACGAGGCGGACTCGGAGAAGCTGAGGGGCATGCTCCTCGAGATGGGCTACGGGCTCACGCAGGACGAGGCAGAAGCGGACGTAGTTGTCATGAACACCTGCGCCGTCCGCGAACACGCGGAGCAGAGGGTCTACGGGAACGTAGGCGCGCTCACGCACACAAAAAAGGCGAAACCGACGCAGAAGATAGCCGTCTGCGGCTGCATGGCGCAGCAGAAGAGCGTTGCGGACAGGCTAAAGGCCTCGTACCGCCACGTCGATATGGTGTTCGGGCCTCACGCCCTGTGGCGCTTTCCGGAGTTTCTGCGCAAGGTGCTCTTCGAGGGCGGAAGGGTATTCGAGATAACCCCGTCCGACGGGGCGATTGCCGAGGGGCTGCCCTCAAGCCGCGACGGGCGGGTGAAGGCGTGGCTCTCCGTTATGTACGGGTGCAACAACTTCTGCACCTACTGCATCGTGCCCTACGTCAGGGGCAGGGAGCGCTCCCGTATGCCCGAGGACATAATCAAAGAGGCGCACGGCCTCATAGACGCGGGGTATAAGGACGTCACCCTTCTTGGGCAGAACGTGAACTCATACGGGCGCGACCTCGGTCTC
>ONGN01000032.1:0-1271 GCA_900317385.1 uncultured Eubacteriales bacterium | reverse complement strand
ATCCTCGCCGAGATAAGCGCGATACCCGGCGATTTCCGCCTCCGCTTTATGACGAGCCACCCGAAGGACGAGACGGAGAAGCTTTTCCGCACTATGGCGGGAAGCGATAAGATAGCGAAGCATATCCACCTGCCCTTCCAGTCCGGCTCGAGCCGGGTGCTGAAGGCGATGAACAGGTCCTACGACCGCGAGCGCTATCTCTCCCTCGTAGAGCTTGCGAGGAGCTATATGCCCGACATAGTTTTGACGAGCGACGTTATCGTCGGCTTCCCCGGCGAGACGGAGGAGGATTTCCTCGAGACGATGAGCCTCGTTGAGTCCGTCCGCTTCGACGCTCTCTTTACGTTTATTTATTCGAAGCGGCCCGGCACCCCCGCAGCCTCGTATCCCGACCCCGCGACGAGGGAGGAAAAGCAGGACAGGTTTGACCGCCTTATAGCCCTGCAGAACTCCGTTTCCGAGGAGAAGCACAGGGCGTATATCGGAAAGACCGAGCGCGTGCTAATCGACGGGGAGGATAACGGGCTTCTCACCTCCCGCACGGACGGCGGAAGGCTCGTTCGGCTCGAGGGGGACAATTCCCTCATCGGCTCTTTCCGCGAAGTTAAGATAACCGGCTCCAACACCTGGGCTCTATCAGGCGAGCTCATTTGACAGACAGGGAGGCACATTATGCCACAGGATACGCCGATGATGCGGCAATACAACAAGATAAAGGGCGAGCATTCCGACTGCATACTTTTCTTCCGCCTCGGTGATTTCTATGAGATGTTCGACGAGGACGCGAAGACGGCCTCGCGCGAGCTCGACCTTGTGCTCACCACGCGGGACAGGGCTGAGAACGACCCGGAGAAGCGTGTGCCGATGTGCGGAGTACCCTATCATTCGGCGGAGGCGTATATCTCCCGCCTTATCCAGCGCGGCTACAAGGTCGCCATCTGCGAGCAGACGGAGGACCCGGCCACGGCGAAGGGGCTCGTCGACAGGGACGTTATCAGGATAGTAACGCCCGGAACGGTGACGGACGCCTCGATGCTCGATGAGTCGCGCTCAAATTACATAGCCTCCTGCTATTTAGACGCGGAGGGCGCAGCCGTCTGCTTTGCCGATATTTCAACGGGCGAGATCTGCGCCCGCAGCTTCCCCGCCTCCGAAAGCTTAAGGGTATTAAACGAGCTTGCACGCTTCTCCCCTTCGGAGGCCGTTTTGAACGAGGCCGCCGCAGAGAACGCGGATATTGAGTTTCTTCTCCGAGAGCGGCTGCACTGCCT
>ONGN01000033.1 GCA_900317385.1 uncultured Eubacteriales bacterium | reverse complement strand
AAAACTCAAATTTACGGACGAGAAGACGGGGCTCAGCTTCTTCTGGGTCAAGCCCTCCGACGTCGCCATATACGTTGAGCGCGGAGCCGCCGACATCGGCATCTGCGGCAGGGATATACTGCTTGAGGAGGAGCCCGACGTTTTCGAGCTTCTGGATCTCGGAATAGGCAAATGCCGGATGTGCGTCGCCGGGTACGCGGACAGGGTCGAAAACCCCGAAAGGCCGCTTCGCGTTGCGACGAAGTTTCCGAATATCGCGAGGGAGTATTACTCCGGCCTCAGCCGCGAGATAGATATTATAAAGCTGAACGGCTCAATCGAGCTTGCGCCGATTATGGGGCTTTCCGACGTTATCGTCGATATCGTAGAGAGCGGGGCTACTCTGCGCGAGAACGGCCTTGCGCCGCTCGAGACCGTATGCGATATAACGGCGAGGCTCGTGGCGAACAAGGTGAGCTATAAATTCAAAAACGCTGAGATAAAGAGACTTGCGGAGGCGCTTTTATGATAAGGATACTCAACAGCTCGGAGATAGATAATTCCGAGATTTTTGAAAGAAAAGAGGCTGTAAAGGGCCTTGAGGGCATCGTAGCCGCCATAATAGAGAACGTAAAGACCCGCGGCGACGCCGCGCTTTTCGAGTACGCGGAGAAGTTCGATGGCGGCCTTCCCGGCGGTCTTGAGGTCACGGAAGAGGAGATAGACGAGGCTTTTGCCTCCGTTCCCGCAGAGCTTATCGCCGTTATGCGCGAGGCCGAGGAGAATATCAGGGCCTTCCACTCAAAGCAGGTCAGAAACGGCTTTACTATGACGGAGAAGGAGGGGGTTATCCTCGGGCAGAGGGTGACGCCTATTGAGAAGGTCGGCATTTACGTTCCGGGCGGAACTGCCGCCTATCCCTCAACCGTTTTGATGAACGCCGTTCCCGCGAAAATCGCCGGCTGCGGCGAGATAGTTATGGTCACTCCCGCGAAGGCGGGAAAGGTTTCGCCCGCGATATTGGCGGCGGCGAAGATTGCGGGAGTCACCCGCATTTTCAAGGTTGGCGGGGCTCAGGCCGTCGCCGCCCTCGCCTACGGCACCGAGACAGTGCCGAAGGTGATGAAGATAGTCGGCCCCGGCAACTCCTTTGTGGCCGAGGCGAAGAGGCAGGTCTACGGTCTCGTCAGCATAGATATGATAGCGGGACCGAGCGAAATACTCTGCGTGGCGGACGGGAAATCAGACCCCGCCCAGCTCGCCGCCGACCTTCTGAGCCAGGCCGAGCACAGCGAAGCGGCCTCCGCCGTTCTCGTGACGGACAGCGCCGCCCTTGCCGAGGCCGTGAGCGCCGAGATAGAGCGTCAGCTCGCCACACTTCCGAGAAGCGGGATCGCGAGGGCTTCGATTGACGATAACGGAAAGATAATAATCTGCCCCGATCTAAAGGCGGCGGTGGATATCGCGAACGAGATAGCGCCGGAGCACCTTGAGCTCTGCGTGGACGACCCCTTCTCCTGGCTCCCGCTCGTTTCTAACGCGGGCAGCGTATTTATGGGCAGATACTGCCCCGAAGCGCTTGGAGACTATTTCGCGGGGCCGAACCACACGCTGCCTACGGGCGGAACGGCGAAGTTTTCAAGCCCGCTCGGGGTCGAGGACTTCGTAAAGAGAAGCCAGTTTTCATATTACTCAAAGGACGCGCTGAACGCCGCCGCGGAAAAGATAGCCCTTTTCGCGAGGGCTGAGGGGCTTGAGGCCCACGCCCGCAGCGCCATTTCGAGAGGTGAGGTATGACGCGCTTTATTTCGCCGAGACTTGAGGGACTTTCACCCTACGTGCCGGGCGAGCAGCCGAGGGACAGAAGCTACGTTAAGCTGAACACGAACGAAAACCCTTTCCCGCCCCCTCCCGCCGTTGTTGAGGCGGCAAGGCGCGAGGGAGAGAGGCTGAACCTCTACTCTGACCCGGACTGCCTTTATTTAAGAGAGAGTCTTGCGCGGTACGAGGGGCTGGAGCCTGAAAACGTGCTCGTTACGAACGGGTCGGACGAGGCGCTTAGCTTTATTTTCTTCGCCTTCAAGGGCGGCTTCATATTCCCGAACCACACCTACGGCTTTTACAAGGTCTTCGCCGAGCTCTACGGGGCGCCTTACGAGGAGGCGCCGCTCAAGCCGGATTTCACGGTGGACGTCGACGCTTTCATAGAGAGCGGGAAGAACGCCGTTATCGCAAACCCGAATGCGCCGACGGGACTTTTCCTGCCGCTTCCGGAGATAGAGAGCATTCTCGACGCAAATGCCGAAAGGCTCGTTATCGTAGACGAGGCCTACGTCGATTTCGGGGGAGAGAGCGCCGCTTCGCTTATAAAGAAATACGATAATCTAATAGTCACGCGCACGTTCAGTAAATCGCGTTCGCTCGCGGGAATGAGGCTCGGATATATAATGGCCTCGAAAGAGCTTATCGCCGACCTTAACGCCGTCCGCTGTTCGATAAACCCCTACAACGTCGACCGCGTCGCCCTCGCCGCCGGAACGGCGAGCCTTGAGTGCGAGGAGTATTTCAGAAAAAACCTTGAGACCGTTATCGGGAACAGGCAGTACACGGCAGAGCGGCTCACAGCCCTGGGCTTTACTGTCATTCCGTCCTGCGCAAATTTTCTGTTCGCCAAAAGGGACGGGCTCAGCGGGGAGGAGCTCTACCTCTCGCTCAAAAAGCGGGGCGTTCTCGTCCGCCATTTCAAAAAGAGCGGGATAGAGGACTACGTAAGAATAAGCATAGGAACGATGGAGGATATGGATATCCTTCTCTCAAGACTTGAGGAGATCATAGTATGAGAAACGCCGAGATCGAAAGAAAGACCGCTGAGACGAATATAAGCCTTGAACTGGAGCTCGACGGAACCGGAAAGAGCGAGATAAACTCCGGAGTGGGCTTTTTGGACCATATGCTGACCCTTTTCGCGAAGCACTCGCGCTTTGATCTGAGGCTTTCCTGCGAGGGCGACACCTGCGTCGACGACCACCACTCGGTCGAGGATATCGGCATAGCCCTCGGCGCGGCGTTCAAAAAGGCGATAGGCGGCAAGGCCGGCATAAGGCGCTACGGCAGCATCATCCTGCCGATGGACGAGACGCTCATACTATGCGCCGTGGATATCTCCGGGAGGGGCGAGCTGAGATTCAACGTGCCGATACCCGCCGCGAAGGTGGGAACGTTCGACACCGAGCTCTGCGAGGAGTTTTTCAAGGCGTTCTCAAGGACGGCGGAGCTGACCCTGCATCTCAGAGAGCTTGACGGCTCGAACTCGCACCACATAATCGAGGCTGCGTTCAAGGCCTTCGCGAGGGCTCTCGGCGAGGCGGCTGAGGTAGATCCGAGACTTATGGGAGAGGTGCCGAGCACCAAGGGCGTGCTATGACGGCGATAATAGATTACGGCGTAGGAAACTTATTCAGCCTTAAGTGCAGCTTCGGCGCCGTCGGCGCGGGCGCCGAGGTCACGGGAGACCCCGAAAAGATAAGAGCCGCCGACAGGATAATACTGCCCGGAGTGGGAGCCTTCGGCGACGCCACCGAAAAGCTTTCCGAGCGCGGGCTCGACAAGCTCGTTATCGAGGAGGCGGAGAGGGGCAAGCCCCTTTTAGGCATTTGCCTCGGTATGCAGCTATTGTTCGATAAGAGCTTTGAGTACGGGGAGCATATGGGCCTCGGGCTGATACCCGGAGAGGTGAAGCCGATACCCGCGGGGCTCAAGATACCGCACATCGGCTGGAACGCGCTTGAGTTTAATAAAAAAACTCCGCTCTTTAAATACATAAAGGACGGAGATCACGCATATTTTGTCCACAGCTATTACGCCGACTGCCCCGATAACTTCGTTTCCGCATACACGGAATACGGGGCGAGGCTCACCGCCTCGGTCGAGAGCGGGAACGTCTTCGGCTGTCAGTTCCACCCCGAGAAGAGCGGGGACGTGGGGCTCAATATCCTGAGAGCTTTCTGCGAGCTTTGAGAGAGAGGAAAACGGAAATGATCATTCTGCCCGCAATAGATATCATCGAGGGGAAGGCCGTCAGGCTTCTGAGGGGTGATTACGATAAGAAAACCGTGTACTCAGACGACCCTATAAAGCTCGCCATAGCCTTTCATATGCTCGGCGCAGACGAGATACACCTCGTCGACCTGGAGGGCGCGAGGGACGGCGGCACGCCGAACTTCGATACGGTGGAGCAAATAGTCGAGGCGACGGAGCTGAGAGCCGAGATCGGCGGCGGGATAAGGGACGAGGAGACGGTCAAAAAATACCTTGATATCGGGGTGAGCCGCGTTATACTCGGCACTGCCGCCGTTGAGAACAGGCCGCTTCTCAGGACTCTCGCGGCTAAATACGGAGACAGGATAGCCGTCGGAATAGACGTGAGGGACGGCTTTGCCGCCATAAAGGGCTGGAAGGAGATAACGAATACTCGCCTTGAGGACCTGCTTTTAGAGCTCGATCAGATGGGCATAAAGACCGTTATCTGCACCGATATCTCTAAGGACGGGGCTATGAGCGGCACGAACAGGGAGCTCTACTCGAGCCTTTCGGGTAAATACAGGATGAGGCTCATCGCCTCCGGCGGCGTCTCTTCGATAGAGGACGTTGCGGCTTTGCGGGATATGGGGCTTTACGGGGCGATAATCGGCAAGGCGATATACAACGGGGCGATAGACTTAAAGGAAGCTCTGAGGGCGGCAAAATGATAACGAAAAGGATAATACCCTGCCTCGACGTGAGAAACGGACGGGTGGTAAAGGGAGTGAACTTCAAGGGGATATCCGACGTTGCCGACCCCGTGGAGCTTGCCGACCTCTACTCAAAAAGCGGGGCGGACGAGCTCGTTTTTTACGATATAACGGCCTCGTTTGAAGAGAGGACTATTTTTACGGATATTCTTAAAAAGACTGCCGAGCGGGTCTTCATACCCCTCACCGTCGGCGGCGGGATAAATACTCTCGACGACTTTGCCCGCGTGCTCGCCTGCGGGGCGGACAAGGTCAGCGTGAACTCCGGGGCTATAAAGGACCCATCTCTCGTAAAGCAAGCTGCGAAGAGATACGGCGACCAGTGCGTAGTCCTCTCCGTTGACGCCAAGCGGGTGGACGGGGAGTTTCGCGTTTTCGCCAAGGGAGGAAGAGAGGATACCGGCATCGAGGCCGTCGGCTGGATAAAGAGACTGACGGGCGAGGGGGCTGGCGAAGTCGTGCTCAATTCGATAGATACCGACGGAGTGAGGCGGGGCTTTGACCTTGAGATGCTCCGCGCCGTCTCCGAGGCGGTGAACGTGCCCGTGATAGCCTCCGGCGGGGCGGGCTGCGCCGATGATTTTATCGAGCTTTTCAAGACCCTTCCGCGGGTGGACGCCGGGCTTGCCGCCGGGATATTCCACTTCGGCGAGGTAACGATACCGGAGCTTAAAAAAGAGCTTAAGAGAAACGGAGTGAACGTGAGATGCTGAACATTTCCGACCTTAAATTTGACGAGCGCGGCCTTATACCCGCGATAGTCGTCGACGCGGATACAAAAAAGGTGCTCACCCTCGCCTATATGAACGAGGAGAGCCTTAAGATAACGATGGAGCGGGAGCTAACCTGCTTCTGGTCGCGCTCGAGACAGGAGCTCTGGCTCAAGGGCGAGACGAGCGGAAACTACCAGCACGTCGTATCCATTACAGCCGACTGCGACAGGGACGCCCTCGTCGTTGAGGTCAACAAGGACGGCCCCGCCTGCCACCTCGGAAACGAGAGCTGCTTTGAGGACAAGCTGTTTGAAAGCGAAAATAACTCCGGCTTCGACCTCGACGCGCTGATGCGGCTTATCGAGGGGAGAAAGACGAACCCGCAGGAGGGTAGCTATACTACCTATCTTTTCAACAAGGGCATCGACAAGATGCTCAAAAAGGTGGGCGAGGAGGCTACCGAGGTGATTATCGCCGCCAAGGATAACGACAAGGCTGAGACCGTTTACGAGATAGCCGACCTCTGCTATCACGTTATGGTGATGATGGTGGAGATGGGCATAAGCTGCGACGATATCCTCGCCGAGCTAAAGAGCCGCCACGTTATCGACCACAAGGTGAAGCAGGAGAAGATGAAGAGTGATATTAAGTAATTACCATACGCACAGCGTTTTTGCCGACGGGAAGGACGAGCCCGAGGCTATGGCGCAAAGAGCCGTGGAGCTCGGCTTCAAGGCGCTCGGCTTTTCGGAGCACAGCTATAACGACTTTGACGGCTTCGGGATGGACGAGGAGAAGGAGAGAGCTTATAAGGCGGAGATAAACCGCCTTAAGGATACATACGCCGGGGAGCTTGAGATATACCTCGGCATCGAGCAGGACTACCTCTCCCGCCCTGTTTCCGATGGGTACGATTATATAATCGGCTCGGTGCATATCGTTTACAAGGGCGGGGAATACTGCGTTGTGGATAACACGCTCTCCGAGCTTCTGAGCGCGATAGAGAGACACTACGGGGGCGACAGATACGCCCTCGCCGAGGATTATTTTGAAAGCGTTGCCGACGTTAAGCGCAAAACGGGCTGCGATATAGTCGGGCATATCGACCTTTTAACGAAGAATAACGAGCGCGGACTTGTCTTCGACGCCGCCGAGCCGAGGTACAGAAGGGCGTATATGTCGGCCATCGAGGCGCTTAGCCCATCGAGACCCGTTTTCGAGATGAACACCGGCGCGATGGCGAGGGGCTACAGAACCGCGCCTTACCCGAGCCTCGATATTTTAAAGGCCCTCAGGGAGAGAAACCTCCCCATAATGATAAACTCGGACTGCCACGATAAGAATAAGCTCGACCTCGGCTTTTCACTCTGCGAGGAGCTTGCAATACAGGCGGGCTATACTGAGCGCGTCGTTATAAAGGGCGGGAAATTCGAGACCGTCGGGATTTGAAAACGGAGCCTGTGATAAAAAAGCGAAAATTCCTCCCGGACGGGAGGGATTTTCTTGCTTGTGAAAAAATTAATTTTACACAATATAATAATTATTGTACAAAATGGGTTGAAATGTTACAGAAAAAATGCTATATTTTTTAGCAGAGGAGAGTGATTAAAGTGGGAGATTCAAGTCATACCTTTGCGGCATACTTCAAAAGAACTGCAAGCCCCGCCATAGTTCTTGCGATTCTTCGCGACAGGCCTATGTACGGTTATGAAATAACGGCCGAGATCGCAAGGCGCAGTGGCGGAAAGTACACTGTTTCCGTGCTGTATCCTATTCTTACGGGACTCGTTGAGGACGGATACATTGCGGAGGAGGAAAAAGTCATCGTTGACGGGCGCGCGAGGAGATATTATCGCATTACCCCCAGCGGACTTGAGCACATCAAGGAGACGAGGAAGGAATTCCTTGAGCTTTCCGAAGTGTTCCTCAGCATCACGGAAGAAAAGTAAGAAAATTTTCAACTGCAAATAACCCGGACGGAGAATCCCGTCCGGGTTATTTGCGTTTAGTTATCCGGGGTTATCGTTCGCGGGTCGGTGAGTTTTTGCTCGGAGAATACGCAGTTGTAGCTCACGCTGACCTTTATTCGTCCCGCAGAGGTGAGGACGTAGACGTTTACGAGGAAGTCGTCGTGACCCTTGAAGTCGGCGACATTGAAGGTGGAATAATAGCTCCCGTCCTCATTCTGCTTCGTTCTGCGCTGGCGGAGTGTGGTCCGCGTCTCGCCGCGCATTATCTCGGCGAATATCTCCACCCGCTCGAATTTATCGCTGTACTCTGCGAGATTGTACACCGTGAAGGTCGCCTCATCCTCGCTGAAGTCGGCCTTCATCTCAAGGTCGGTATCCGCGAAGGCTTCAGAGAGCTCGTAGATCACATCGTCGATGCCGGAGAGCCTGTCCATAAATTCGGAGTGGTAGCCCAAAAGCCTGTCGAGCTCCGTAAAGCCGAAGGTCTCCATCAGGGTCGCCTTCTCGGAATACAGATTCGTTCCGAGGCCGAGGCGGTCGCCCTCTATACTAACGCCGAGGGCGGCGAGGGTGGTGGGGAAGAGGTCCATCGTGGCGTACGTCCGCTTATAGCCCGGGTCCTCAACGCCGGGCGCGGGATTCAGAATGACGGTATAGGTCTTGCGCTGGTAATCGGGGTCGATATCCGCGCAGTAGTCCACGTTCATCGTTATATGGTCGCCCGTCAGAACAACGGTGGTGTTCTCATAGAAGGGCTGAGCCTTTATCCAGTCGAGAAATTCCGCGATCTGCTTCGAGGAGCAGGACATTACCATCGAATACTGGCTGCCCTCGTAATTCTCGTCGCAGAGCGGGCATACGTACCCGTCCGGGAAGTGAGTGTCCACGGTGAGCATCGAGAAGTTGAAGGGCTCGCCGGTCGCCGCCATATCGGTTATGTGCTTTTTGGCGAAGGTGAAGAGCCGCTGATCCTCATAGCCCCACCAGACCTTGTAGTCCGCGGGTATCTCGCCGACCTCTTGGCTGTATGGATGGTCCCAGACGGTATAGTTCCCGTGCTCGGTGAAATACACGCGCCGACCGCCGAACTTTCCGTCCGAGCCGATGAGAAACGCCTGACGGTATCCCTCGTCCGCGAGAATGTCGCCGAGGGTGGTGACTCCGGGGAAGAAGGTATCCTGGAAGCTCATGGAGTTATTAGTGATGGGTATCTTGAGGGGAAGCCCGCTCGTCTGAGCGAAGAGGGCGCCCATCGTCCAGGTAGTGCCGAGGGTGGAGATGCCGCCGTTTACGATGGGCTCACCATCCGTGAAGGTGGGATTCTCCGCCGCGATGGCGGTGAGCTCCGGGATAACGTCCTTATCGAAGGCGCCGCCGTGCTCCGGGTCGGAGTAGGTGGACTCCATTGACTCGAGCCATATGTATATGAGATTGCGCTTCTTTTCCGGGAATTTGAGCTCGACCGTGTTCGGGTCAACGTAGTGCGTCTCGATAAACTCAGACTCCACCGCGCTCGAATTGAGATAGCCCTTAAGGTCGAGGCGGTCGGCGGCAAATACGGCGGCCGCGACGAGCGCCAAAAAGGCGACTGCGGCGCCGATCCGCGAGAAGAGACGGACGCCCTTCCACCTGCGGATGAGAATGAGCGTTACCGTTAAGACGACGATCAGGGCGGCGGACGGCAGTACGGCGGTGAGCCAGAAGTCGCGCATTATGACCTCACTCGTGCCCTCAACGGATATTTTCAGCATTGAGAATATCTCAATAAGCTTTATGTTGTCCCAGTGCCTTGCCTGCCAGAACCAGGTGAGCCAGGCGAAGGCGGCAAGCCCCGCGAATATCACAAACAGGACGGCGGCGATGCGCCAGCCCTTTCTGCGGGGACGTTCTTTCTTTTCCATCATTTCCTCCGAAAACGGTAATTATTCAAGGTCGAACCTTGGCGGGATATCGACGTAGACGTCGCTTCGGGGGTCGAATATTATAAGCTCGAGCCCGCGGCGCATAGCGTAATCCACGGTGGACTTCGTTCCGCCGCCCCCGGCGAGAACTGCCATCAGCGCCGATGAGACGTCCACCATACGGCGGTTGCGGCGGATATAGCAGCCATCGGAATACTCATCCTCAAGCACGGCAACGCGGTCGCAGCGGCTTAGAAGGTCCTCGTATCGCGCCCTGTCCGCCTCGCCCCATGAAGACGCCTGACCGCGGAAGGGAACGGCGGCTATCAGAACGACGCCTTCGCAGCTCTCCTTCAGCCGCAGAACGGCCTCGCAGAAATAGAAATCCGCCCCTCGCGCCATTCCGCAGACGAAATGCCGGTAGCCGCGCTCGTAGAGCTCGCGGCAGACGTGGTATATTCTGTTTTTGAGCGCCGCGCACTCGGGATCGGACTCATTATCGCCCCAGGGGAGCTTCTCTGGCCGGTGCCCCGTAAAGGCGCAGGTTATGCTTTTCGGGTCGGGGTTTTCCATAGTCTCGCTCCGTAAAGTTTTTCGCAAACGACATTATACGACTATGCGCGAAAAATGTCAAAGCCGGGCGAAGGTTTTGCACGGCGGGAAAATGCGGAAAAAATCCGAGACGGCAGCGCCGTCCCGGATAAAGTTTCAGATAGCGCTTTTAGTCAGCGGTCGAGGGCTTCGTTGATTTTATTCAGCTTTGCCTTGGTGGAGAAATACTGGCTGCACCAGACGCCTGCGTAGATCGCGATAAATATACCGAAATAGCCCAGGAATCCCGCGACGCTGCGGTCCATCCAGTGGAGGAAATAGGCAATAGGCAGAGCGGAGAGGGAAGATACGGCAAAGTGAACGGCCGTCATTTTGAGAAGGCTCCAGCCTTCGATCTCCCAGATGACGGAGGCTCCCGCCCAAGCCGCCCCATAGAGCAGGGAGCATGCGGTCTGAACGGCGACGGCGTTTATCTCGCTGCCGCACTCGGCGGAAAGCTCCGGCGTTACGGCGTGAAAGGCCCCGTCGCTAATCGCGTAAGATATGATGATGGTGATGAGAAGGGAGATAAGCACCCCGATAGGAGCGCCGAGAAGGCAGCGCTGAATTACTTTTTTCTTCATAATTGACACCTCACAGTCCCAATACAGTTTTGATTTTTGAAACGTAGCGCCGGGAGACGTAGCTCACCGAGCCGTCCGACATGGAAACGCAGATCGTCCCAGACATGGAAAGATCAAAGCGCTTCGCCTTTTTCAGATTGATGATTTCGGAATTTGAAATGCGGACAAAGTCACGCCTCAGCCGCGGCTCAAGCTCGTACAGCCGCAGGCGAAGGGTGTATTCTCCGTCCTCCGCCGCAGCGATGACCTTGCCGCCCTCGGCGTAGATGCGCAGGAGCTTATCCTGGTCGAGGATACTGACGGTCCCTTCGCGAAAGCCCGCCAGCGTCTGCGGCTCAGGCTCCGAGAGCCTGCTCACAAGCTCGCTTACCTCGTCAGTCATTCGACTTGTCAGTACTATGACCTTCGGCTCAGTTACTGAGCTGTCGATTTTTATTTCGACTTGCATTTTGAACACCTCCCCGGTACGCTCGCATTATATTATCGGCGGCGTTTTAGTTCAAGCGGTTTTGAACAGACGGCCGTTTCTGAGCGACAGACGGTTAAAAAAGGGGCTCGTGTGATATCCACACGAGCCGTTTTTATGTTTTCGCAGCCGTTATTTAAAGCACTCTTCCCAATATACTGTGCCGAAGGTATCGTTTACCTTCCGCGCCATATAGTCGAGCTTTGCTTTTAGGTGCGGGCAGGAGCAAACAAGCTCATAGTAGCTGTCGTACTTCGGATAGAACCACTTGACGTTATCGGGTCTGAATATCGTCTCGATTATCGTCGCCCTGTCCTCAAAGGGGCTCGTGGTCGAATAATAATCGATGAAGCAGACGCTCGTCATATCAGCGTCCGCCTTGAGTATGAAGCTCTTTGCGCCGTTATTTTCGTAGTAGGAGTCGAAATTCATACCGTAATAGAAATCCGTCGGATTGAGGTCTGACCAGATGAGTTCAAAAGCGCCGGGGTCATCAAAAAGTATGCGGTCCTCGATGAGGTGCCAGAGCTCGTGGTGTATAAGGTTTACGTTCACCCAGTCCGAGCTCATCGCGAGATTAAACCACGCCCCGTAGACGTATGAGATGCCGGCGGGCTCGAAGCTCTCAAAGGAGGTGCTGTTTATCTGTGAGACGATCAGCAGCCTGAGGCCGCCCTCTCCGCGGGGTGAGCGGAATTTTTCTAAAAAGCCCTCGGGATATCTTGAGAGCTCGGAGCGCACGACGTCGAGAGCGGCGGAAACGCTCTCCTTAACCTGAGCGATATCCTGCCCGGGGTCCTCAAGAGAACGGAAATAATACGTATCCGGTATGCGGGTGTTCATCACCTCGTCGCCTATAAGTATCTCAACGGGGAATTCAGCCTCGATAGCGTCTGCCTTCTCGCGAAGCTCGCTGAACGCGTCGCCTAAGGTTTGCTGCTCCGGCGCTGCGGGGACGGCGTCCTCCTCAAGCTTCCCGGCAAAGCTTATCCGCGAGGGGTCAACGAGGTACAGCCTGCTGCCCTCCTCCGTGCCGAGGGCGACGACGAAGCGGGAAATATCCGGATCGACGGCGGCGCATGCTCGGACTGCTCCCGTCATATCGAGGGGCGACGCGACCTGCCCGGAAGCGAGATCGACGATGGCAAAATCGACACTGGGCTTTCTGCTGCTGTCCCAGTCGTAATTCTGAGTTGTGAGTGCGGCGCAGGAGGAAGTCGTGAGGGCGAAAAACTCGCCGAAGCCGGTTTTACGCAGGATGCGGGAAATGCCGCCCAACTCCGTATCGTACACGGTGAAGACGTTGTCGGAAAAACCGAGCCCGGAGCTATAATCGCTGTGCCGCTCTAAAAGGAGACCGTCCATAAAGAAGAAGTCCTCCGCTGAAAAGCAGGGGGAGGTGAAAAGAACGCGGCCTTCTTTCACATCGTAAACGGACACTGTCTTCTCACTGACGTCGTCCGCCGATCTGAGAGTGTAGGCGGCAAGCTGCGCTTCGGGGTCGAATGCGACCGCCTCGGCGTCCTCGTCAAACGTGAGGAAGGTCTCGCAGCCGCCCTCAAGCGTTATGCGGGCGACGCCGTTCCCGCTGAGACAGTATATGCAGTCGTCACGGGAGCTGAAGACGGCGGTGCTCAGAACCGCGGCGTCCGTCCCGCTGACGGAGACCTCGCGCAAGAGGGAGAGGGCTTCATCGTAAAAGCGGAGCGCCCAGTCGTAGGGGTCGAGGGTCACAATCTCGCCGTTTAGCCTCTCACCAAGAACGGAATAGAGGAAGGTATCCGTCTCACCGAGGATCGCATCGCCGATGGCGTCCACGAGAATTACGCGGAACTCCGGGCCAATATTGCAGCTTAGCAGGAGCCTGCCGCCGCCGAGGGTGGCAAGGGAGTTTACCTCGAGACCGGCAACGGAGTCGAGGCAGGTGAGAGCGGCGACGGGCTCAGCCGGAAGCGGGGGTTCCTCCGCCGGACTGACAGATGGCTCTGTGCTGTTTGATGGCTCTGTGCTGTCCACGGGTTCTGAGCTGTCGGCGGGTTCGCCGCCGGGCAGCTTATCGCCTCCGCAGCCTGTGAGACTAAAAAGAACGGCAAGGGCGCAGAGAAGAGCGAGAAGTCTTCTTTTCATGGATTATCCTCCGTTTTGCCTCGCGGCAATAGATTACGAGCGGGCGTTCAGTTCACGCTCGACCTTGTTCAGCGTATCGAAAAAACGGTGGGTGGCAACGGCGGGGCCGAGGAGAAGAATGCCGAGGGTGTTCCAGCCAAAAATGTGCCGGAAGGACGTGAGCTTTCCTTCTATCCCGAGGTCGAGCGCCTTCGCCTTTAATTCCTCCGCTATCCTCGCCATCCAGACGAGGGTATAAATAAACAGAGTTGGGATGCCGAGAAGGTACGCTATCCAATATCTCTGCGTCCGGTGACCCAGCACCGCGTCAAGCTCGTCCTGCAGCCCGCGGGGCATATAGACGAGGAGGAAAATCCCGGCGGTGAAAAAGTCTATAAAGCCGATCCAGAAGCCTTTTCGATTTGTGTGGGCGTATTTCATGCTTTCACCCCTCAATCCAGCACACGCATGGGCTGCCATCTGAGATAGTCGCCGGACGCGAGGGAGTAGAGAACGCCGTTTTTCTCGCCCTCGATGCTGTCGTGAAAGCGGGCTTCGCCGTGGCAGTGCGCGTATATGACCTGCTCCGCGCCGTACTCCTCCGCCATTTTGGTAAAGCCGCTCCCGTCCTCGAGAATGTTCGTCGGCGGGTAGTGCAGGAACATTATATACTTTCTATAGCCATCAGCCCGCGCCGCCTCGAAAGAAGCCCTAAGGCGCACAAGCTCGCGCTCGACGAGCCTTTTGGCGTGCTCCTCCGCCTCCTCGTCCCAAAAGCGCTCGTTCAGCGCCTCGGTCTTCGCCGCGTCCCAGAACATATCGTGGTTGCCGCGGGTTAGGATCTTGCGCCCGGGAAGGTCGGCGATATAGCGGAAATCCTCCTCGCACTCGTCAAGGCTGCGCCCCCAGCTGTGGTCGCCGACAAGCACGAGCGTGTCGTCCCCGGTGATGAGCCGGGCGCAGTTTCTTTTGAACTTTTCCTCGTGGTTTTTCCAGACCCGCTCTTTCATCTGCGCCCTCGCCTTAAGCGGCGATTGAAAGTGCAGATGCAGGTCCCCGATAGCGTACAGGCTCATAGGGCGATACCTCTGCGATTGTTGTTGCATTTTATTATAACTTATCATAAGGACGGTTCAAACGCAAGATTATTCGCGGCGCGGATAAAAATTGCGGCAGATTATGCAGTAAAATGCAAAATCTGCCGCTTTTTTATTCGATTCGTTTTTTACAAGAGACCGAGGTGCGCAAACGCCTTGTACAGGCCGTCCCGCTCCACACCATCGGTCACATAGTCCGCCGCGGCCTTCGCCTCCTCGGTACGCTCCTCCATGATATCTTTTGTGGAGAAGTACATCTCGCCGACCAGGATCCCCTGTGAGACCTGATAGGCATAGCCGTAATAGTACTTCTGCAGATCGGCGCAGCCCGCACCGGCGGGATCTACGAACTCAACGACCACCTTTTCGAGGGACGATATTCGCCCACCAACGCCCAGGGCAAGCGCGAGGTGCATACGGTGTACGCTAAGACAAAGGAGGAATGCGAGGTGCTGTTGGAGCAGATGATCGTGGAGGTCCGGGAAAAGACCAAAACGGGCAAGAAAACTAATCATCTTCAATGATTATCTTTGCAGTATTCAGCAAAATGCTTGATTCGAAAATATGCGCAGACGTTAATGGCTTTGTTCGCAACAGATAACCGTTTTTACGGTTGCTTTTCAAGGGCTGTGTCTTCCCGTCAATTACTATCCGATATTCGTTTTGAAACCGATAAGAAGTATCTTTAACAAAAAAACAATTATAAGGGCTATCAGAAGAAAACGTAACAGGTGAATAATCATTAGGCTTATCTTTATAAAAGTCAAGTCCGAATTTGTGTGTAAATTGCTTTAGGCATAACATGCAGGAGGCTGCTTAAGCCTCTTGCCTTCCACACAGCACAGGTGGCTGGCGCTGTCAAGGCCGCCGAAGGCGAGGCGCAAGCCGGTGCCTTGACAGGGACAGGCATCTGTGCTACCTCAGGCAGCCCATAGCTGCCGCTGTTCTTCGGCAATGACGATCAGCTTGGCCGGTACTTCTGAGCTCATCAGCGATGCCAGCGATTCCTTGCTGAAAACAGCTCGGCCTGCCAGCATGGTGTCGTGGCGTTCTATGAGTACAG
>ONGN01000040.1 GCA_900317385.1 uncultured Eubacteriales bacterium | reverse complement strand
AACTTCTTTCCGTTCGGACAAACCATATCTCCATCTTCGTCGATTGCAAAGTTGACAGCCCGAAACGGGTTCTCCCGATAGGCTGCATCCTTCGCTTCCTTTTCGTATGTGGGGAACTTCATGAACTTCTGCATCCTATGCTCCTCACAGTACAAGTAGTTATTGTAGCTGCCATATCCTGCATCTGCCACCGGGTACTCCGGGTAGCTTCCATACTGCGAATAGAACCGTTCTACGAGCGGTTGAAAGCATTCCATGTCAGAGGCAAATTGCTTTACGTCGTACACCGCAATGTATTCGTCACAAATCCCTAATTGCAGATTATACGCCGGAAGCAGTTGGCCGTTCCCCATATAGTCCCGCTTGACCCGCATAAAGCTCGCACCGTGATCTGTCTTGGAAAAACTGTTCCGTTGGTCTCCGCAGATTTCAATTTGCTTCGCATACTTCTTTAGTTGATCCAGGCGCTCCTTGAGCCGGTCATACAGCCGCTGCTCATTCGATTTGTGATGTCCGCGGCCTCGGATTACCCTTTCCGGATCCAATGCGACAAGAGAAACGTATTTCTCCAACAGCAACTCTACATACTCTATGGCATACTCGTTCCGGGTACCGAGTTTCACCCCCTGGCTTTCCAGTCCGACGTTCATCTCGCCCAGTATCTCTGTGATTTTTATGAAAGTTTTATCCCGGTTCGTGATGCAGCTCTTCTTCCACACCCAACTGTATCGGTTGGCGTTGGCGACGATCTTGGTGCCGTCAACGTATAGATGGTTCAGATCTACGGCTTCCTGCTCGAATATGTACCTATTAATGTCCATGAACAGTAGTCTGACGATTTCTTTCATGTGCTTCTTGATGAAGCTTGCGATTGTCATGTGGCTCGGAGGCGGCGTCTCGTCAAGCAGCCACAGAAAGCGTATATCTGTTTTGCACAGACGCCGTATCTCTCTGGCTGAGATGTAGCCGTGCTCCATAAAGGCAAACAGTACTACTTTCATGAGTTTGATGCAGTCATACTTTGGTCGGCCTGTCCTGCTCTCCCCGGAAGCAAGATATTTGTTTAGGTCGATATGGCTCATTACCTCATGAAACGTATATACCGGATCATTAACTTCAATAATTCTTTCCATATCCACTGGCAATTTCAGTTGGATCGGTGTATAATAAATGTCGGTGTTATGTTGTTTCATTGCAGTTACATTATACCACCGTTTGGCTGCTTCCGAAAGGGGGCAGCCATCTCTTTCATAACAAAGAATGAGAAGCCGCTTTTCTCGGCTTCTCATTCTTCGTTATTGGACTTTTTTTACAGCCCCATTTTTATAGCTTTATTTCCTCGTCGAGTATCTCGCCCTCGGCGATCTTGTTAGTCGGACCGGTGAGGTAGATATCCCATCCGCCGTCCCTTTTTTGCGCGACGGTGATAAAGAGATCGCCGCCGGGGACGCTAAGCTTTACGTTATTACCGCTCACGAGACCTCGGAGGGTGAGAGCGAGGGCGGTCGAGCCGCTCCCCGTTCCGCAGGCGAGGGTGAAGTCCTCGACCCCGCGCTCAAAGGTCAGCGCCCTGACCTCGTCCTTTCCCGTGACCTCGCAGAAGGTGACGTTAGCCCCCTTCGGGAAACCCTCGTACCATCTTAGCCGCCTGCCGAGCTCGCGCAGAGCGTCGCGGTCAGTATTTTCGGAAAGCTTATAGGGCACGATGCAGTGCGGGTGACCGGGAACGCCGAGCTCAATATAGCTCACGTCGAACCCAAATACTTCGCGGCGCAGGTCGATTTTCGAGGGACTGTTCAGCCTTACCGTGTACTGCCTCTCGCTGACCCTTCGCCCGACTACGGTGCCGGAGGCTGTCTCTATGCGGATAAGCTCCCCATTATTCAGCCCGCGGTCGAAGCCCCAGCGCGAGATACAGCGGGCTCCGTTGCCGCACATTTCGCCCTCGCTGCCGTCGTTGTTGTAAAAGACCATCTTAAGGTCGCCGCCCGCATCGGGGCGCTCGACCATCATAAGCCCGTCGGCGCCTATAGAGAGGCGGCGGGCGCAAAGGCTTTCGGCGAGAGCGGGGTATCTCTCGCGGGATATTTCGCCGGAGCGGTTGTCGATGATGATAAAATCGTTCCCGGCTCCCTGTATTTTCGTATACTTCAAGTTGCAAGCCTCCTTTAAGAGAAGGTGACGACGTCCTCCACAGGTTTTTCGGCGGGCTCTACGGAGAGGGCGGTGAGAACGGGACCCTTTCTGCCGCGATAGAGGAAATGCATTTTATAATTTACCTTCGCGGTGACCTTTACCCAGTCCCTGTCGCTCAGCGTTCTGTAGTCCTCGTAAACGCAGGGGAAACCCACGAACTGGATATCGGCGGCGCAGCAGGTCATGGCGAAGCGGCCGGGCACGAAGCTGTTCTTGCCCGCCTTCGGGGATTTATAGACCTGGGCGAGGAAGCGCACGGTCTTCCGGTTATATTTCTCCGGCTCGTCCTGGCAGTCGAGAAACCAGATCCCGTAGTCCTGGTCGCCTATCTCTATAACGTCGGCGTTTACGTCGAAGGGGAGGGGGTCGGGTATATCGTCGTACTTGACGCTGCCGTCGGCGTATTCGTATGCGATATCGCATTTCCTCGTCGCCTGACGGACGAGCTTGTGAAGCTCCTCGTGCGCGCCCTCGGCCTCGACCGCCTCGGCTCTGTTGAAAACTACGAGCTCGGAGGGGGCTATCTTGTCAAGAAAGAGCGAGCGCATCGAATTGTCCCTTGCGTAGGTCAGGGCGGTCTTTGAATCCGCGGTCATAAGGCACTGGTAAATGATCCAGTTTTCCGGCATTGAGGCGTAGAGCTCCTGCATCGTCCACATACCGTTGTATTCAATGACGACCCTTCCAGCCTTTGCCTCACTCTCGAGCCTTGAAAGATTTTCGGGATTCAGCTCCGACTTATCCTCCAGGAAGCTCACGGTAACGCCGGGGAAGGCAAATTTCTTGGGGTTATACTCCTCTTCACCCTCCTCGCAGACGAGAAGAAGGGTGTTCTTGCCCGCGTCAAATCTCGGATCCTCGAGAGTTTCCTGAACGAAGCGGGTCTTGCCGGAATCCAAAAAACCGACGAATAAATAAACGGGTATCTCCTTGCTTGGCATATCTCCGCTCCTTATACTCCGAAGAGCTCCGCTATTTTACCGGTGTCGAGCTTAGAGCCGATAACGACGAGCTTACCGATAACGTCAGGCTTCGCCTCGCGGAACTCGAGCTCGCCGGGGACCATATCGAATTCATACCAAACGTCGCCGCCGTCAACTATGCCCTTCGCGCGCAAAACCGCGCCGAAAAGCCCGGCGTCAAGCTCCTCAATGGCGGATTCGAGCTCGGCCTTCGTAAACTTCTTCGCTGTCTCAACGCCCCAGCTCACGAACACCTCGTCGGCGTCGTGCCCGTGGTGATGGTGGTGATGGTGGTGATGTTCGTGCTCATCCTCGTCCTCGTCGTCGTGGTGATGATGATGCTCGTGCTCGTGCTCGTGCTCATCCTCGTCGTCGTGGTGATGATGATGCTCGTGCTCGTCCTCGTCGCCATCATCATCGTGATGGTGATGATGGTGATGATGCTCGTGCTCCTCGTCCTCCTCGGCTCTCTCCTCGTTTGCCTTTCTGGCAAGCTCGCGCAGCTCGGAGACGAAGTCGCTGCCGCCGTGCATTACCTCAAGTATCTGATCCCCGCTTATGAGATCCCAGTCCGTGGTTACGATGCTCGCCGTGGGGTTTTTCGCCCTGATAAGGGCGACGGCGGCGGCAAGCTTATCCTCGTCCATGCCCTTGGTGCGGCTCAAAACTATCGCGCTCGCGTGGCTTATCTGATCGTCGTAGAATTCGCCGAAGTTCTTCATATACATGCGGACCTTTTTCGCGTCGGCAACGGCGACGAAGGAGCGCAGCTCGATCGGGAGCTCGTCCGCAACGCCCTCAACGGCGCGGGTGACGTCGGAGAGCTTACCGACTCCGCTCGGCTCGATGAGTATGAGCTCGGGCTCGTACTTCTCGATAACCTCTCTGAGAGCTGAACGGAAGTCGCCGACGAGGCTGCAGCAGATACAGCCGTCGTTAAGCTCGTTGATTTTTATGCCGCTCTCCTTGAGAAAGCTGCCGTCTATGCCTATCTCGCCAAATTCGTTCTCGATAAGGACGACGCGCTTGCCCTTAAAGCTCTCCTTAATGAGCTTTTTTATGAGAGTGGTCTTTCCGGCGCCTAAAAAGCCGGAGAAAATGTCAACTGTAGTCATATATTAAACCTTCTTTCAAAATTACGTTCTGATTCTTATTATAACGCTTCTGTCAAGAGCCTTCTTCAATTTCTTCCTGGCCGTCAGCGGCGCAGACGGGGTATTCACCCGACCAGAAGTAGCCGTCTCCAAGCTCGTCGTCGGTATAGAAGATAAGCTCCCCGGAATCCGGGTCGGCAAGCGAAGCGTCAATATGCCTAGGCTCACCGGAGTCTGAATAGACAATGTTCCAGGAGTGGTAAACCCCGTCAAGCTCGCCGCGAACGACGATGCAGTCGAGCCCTCTTCGCGCGAGTATGCGCTTCATCGCGAGGGCAAAGCCTTCCCCCGCCGCTCTCCGGTGGACGAGGGCGCCGTAAGCCGTGTACGCCTGAGCCCAGGGGGAGTATTCTCCCGCCTGCTCCTTTTCTTCGTCGAACTCGGTAAACTCGGCAAGCCTGAGAGCGGCTGCGGTTATTAGCTCCTCTCCCTCCAAGTCCTCGAGCCCGTCAAGAAGCCCGTCTATCGCAAGCTCGACCTGGGAAAGCCTCGTCTGGGTCTCCTGGTATGAATAAGGATAGGTAAAAGTTATCTCGCAGATACGCCGCTCCCCGGTTGCCGGATACGACGCCAGCTCGCCCTCCGGTCTGTAAAGCATGGAGGAGGCGGAAAAATAAATCCGGTCGAGCTCGGCGTCGAGAGTCGAGACGTCAAACTCCGGCTCGTCGCAGTAGAAGGCAAGGGAGACGGTACGTTTTTCGAGAGCGTCCCCAATGGCGGCTATAAGATCCTCGCCCGCCAGCTCGCCGAGCGCGGCGCACTCCGCAGCCGTCCGCTTATACGTGATCGAGACGTCCGCCTCGTACTGCGAGACGATGAGATCGAGGCTATAGTTAACGTAATATACGCTGAAGGCGCCCAGAGGCTCGGAGCCTGTAAGCTTTACGCAGGCGTCGGCAAGGTCTGAGCGGACGTCGCCTTCGTAGGAGAGAAAGCGCAGCCGCCCGTAGCTTGAGTGCCTTTCAACGAGGTCAAGCAGGGCTTTATCAAGATCATCCCTCGTTCCGAGCTCGATAACTGCGGAACTGTCAGTGTGACTCGGCGGGGAGACGGAATGCGGCTCTGAGTATTTATACTCGCCGTACGTTATGGCGGAGCAGCCGGACAGGATGAGGGCGGCGGATATAAACGCAAAAATCAGCTTTTTCATTTGCCGGAGCTCCTTTCAAAGAAATCATTCAAGGGAAATCTGCTCGTTTCCGCTGTCCTCCTCCTTGAGAAGGGCGCCTGCGGCGGGGAGGGAGCGCACCCGGTAGCGGGATGCGTTCTTTATCCCGGTGGCGGAAAGCTCGCAGGCCTCGGTCACCAGTCTGTTTTTCTTAAGGCTCATCACGGCGACACCCTGAGTGTTTTTCGCCGCCTTCGGCGCGAGAAGGGCGCTGGAGAAGAGGACGGCCCGTCCGTCCGATGAGAAAACGGCGATCTCCTTATCCTCGTAGAGCGGGATGATGGCCACGAGCTTCGATTTATCGCAGTATGCGTTCTGCAGCTTTTTCCTGTTCGTCTTCGTCTCAAAGCCGGAAAGCTCGACTCTCGCCGCCTTTCCGTTTTCGTATACGTACAGCACGCTGCCCTTATAGCCCTTCGGATCCATAACGAAAAGGGCGTTTTCTCCCTCGTCCATCTTGAGAACGGTGGGCAGGTAAGCGCCGAGGGCAGAGGCCTTCGTATCGGCAAAGTCCGAAAGCCTGGTCTTGTAGCACTGCTGCCTGTCTGTGAATACCATCAGCTCGGAGGCGTTCGCAGCCTCGAAGCTTGCGCGCAGCCCGTCGCCCTCCTTGAACTTCTGTTCGCCGGACATTCTGAGGGACTGTGGGGTTATCTTCTTTAAATATCCCTCGCGGGAGAAGAAGACGGTGACGGGATAGTCCTCGACCGGAGTCTCCTCAACCTCGTAATCCGTCTCGTCGTTATATACTATCGTGGTTTTCCTCGGGGCGCCGAATTTCTTGATAACGGCTTCAAGGTCGGCTTTTATTATGCTCTTTACCCTGCGGCGGGAGCGCAGGATATCGTCGAGGTCGGCTATATCCTTCTCAAGCTCCGTCACGTCGTTGAGCCGCTTTAAAATGTATTCCTTATTGATGTTGCGAAGCTTTATCTCCGCGACGAAATCGGCCTGTACCTCGTCTATTCCGAAGCCGATCATAAGATTCGGAACTACGGCGGCGTCCTCCTCCGTCTCGCGGATTATCTTTATCGCCTTGTCGATATCGAGAAGAATCTTTGAAAGCCCGGTCAGAAGATGAAGCCTCTCCTTCTTCTGCGAAAGCTCGCAGAAGACCCTGCGCCTCACGCATTCGGCTCTCCACGCAGTCCACTCCTCCAGGAGCTCTCTTATTCCCATAACTCTCGGCGAGCCCGCAATGAGCACGTTGAAGTTGGCGGGGAAGGAGTCCATCAGGGTGGTGGACTTAAAAAGCTTTGCCATAAGCTTGTCGGGGTCAGTCCCACGCTTTAGGTCGATGGCGAGCTTCAGACCGGAGAGATCGGTCTCGTCGCGCACGTCGTTTATCTCCCTTGCCTTCCCGGTCTTCACCATTTCGGCAAGCTTATCAATTATCGCCTCGACCGTGGTGGTATAGGGTATCTCGTAGACCTCAATAAGGTTTTCGTTTTTCAGATAGCGCCACTTTGCCCTAAGCTTTATCGAGCCCTTTCCGGTCTCGTAGACCTCCCTTATCGCGGCGGGATCGTATATCACCTCGCCGCCCGTTGAGAAGTCGGGGGCGAGAAGGGTTTCGGTTATGTCGCACTCCGGATCGGCGAGATAGGCGATCTCAGTGCGGCATACCTCCTCAAGGTTGAAGGAGCAGATGTTCGAAGCCATACCGACGGCGATGCCCGTGTTCGCGCTTACGAGCACGTTCGGGAAGGTGGTGGGCAGAAGGGTGGGCTCCTTCGTCGTTGAATCGTAGTTATCCACGAAATCCACGGTGTCGGAATTTATCTCGCGGAAGAGCTCCGAGGCAATGGGCGAGAGCTTCGCCTCCGTGTATCGCGAGGCGGCGTAGCTCATATCGCGGGAGAAGACCTTGCCGAAGTTGCCCTTCGAGTCTACGAAGGGTGTGAGCAGGGCGGCGTAGCCCCGGCTGAGGCGGACCATCGTCTCGTAAATAGCCGCGTCGCCGTGCGGGTTAAGGCGCATAGTCTGACCCACGATGTTCGCAGACTTCGTTCTTCCCCCGGCAAGGAGCCCCATCTTATACATAGTATAGAGAAGCTTCCTGTGGGCGGGCTTGAAGCCGTCGATCTCGGGTATGGCGCGGGATACGATAACGCTCATCGCGTAGGGCATATAGTTTTCCTCAAGCGTTTCGACAATGGGCTGATCCATTATCTCCGCCCTGAGCCCCATCACGTTGGGATTGTTTTTAGTCTGTTCGGGCGCTTCGGCGTCCTTTCTTTTTCTCGGCATAATTAACTCCTGTTCAGCTTATATCGGCGAGATCGAGGTACTTATATCCGTCGGAGGCTATGTGCTCCTTGCGCCCCTGAAGGTTATCGCCCAGAAGCAGATCGAAGACCTCCGCCGTGCGCTCCGCGTCCGAGGGCATAACTTTAATGAGCCGCCTCGTCTCGGGATTCATCGTCGTCATCCACATCATATCAGGGTCGTTCTCACCGAGTCCCTTCGAGCGCTGAACGGTGTACTTTCCGCTCTTCAGCCCGGCTATGATATCGGCCTTCTCCTTTTCCGTGTAGGCAAACCAGGTCTTGTCGCCCTGATTGATCTCAAAAAGCGGGGTCTCGGCTATGAATACCTTGCCCGCGTCGATAAGAGCGGGGGTGAGCCTGTATATCATCGTAAGTATAAGCGTCCTGATCTGGTATCCGTCGTAATCCGCATCGGTGCAGATTATGACCTTGCTCCACCGAAGAGCGTCGAGGTCGAAGGCGTTCAGATCCGTTTTGTGCTTCGTCTTAACGTCCACCCCGCAGCCGAGGACTTTTATAAGGTCGGTTATTATCTCGCTTTTGAATATACGGACGTAGTCGGCCTTGAGGCAGTTTAGTATCTTGCCTCTCACCGGCATTATGCCCTGGAACTCCGCGTCTCTCGACTGCTTGCAGGCGCCGAGAGCGGAGTCGCCCTCTACGATGTAGAGCTCGCGACGCTCCACGTCCTTCGTGCGGCAATCGACGAATTTCTGGACCCGGTTCGAAATGTCGATGCTGCCGGAGAGCTTCTTCTTCATATTGAGGCGGGTCTTCTCGGCGGTCTCGCGGCTGCGCTTGTTTACGAGCACCTGCTCTACAACGCGGTCAGCCTCGGCCTTGTTCTCAATAAAGTACACCTCGAGCTTGGAGCGGAAGAACTCCGTCATAGCGTCCTGGATGAATTTGTTCGTTATCGCTTTCTTGGTCTGGTTCTCGTAGCTCGTCCTCGTGGAAAAGCAGTTCGTTACGAGGATAAGACAGTCCGCGATATCCTGAAAGCTTATGCGGCTCTCGTTCTTCTGATACTTGTTCTGCTGCTTTAAGTAAGCGTCAAAGGCGTAGACGAAGGCGGAGCGGGTCGCCTTCTCGGGGGCGCCGCCGTATTCGAGCCAGGAGGAGTTGTGGAAATACTCTATCCTGTTCACCCTGCTTGAAAAGCAGAAGGCGGCGGAGAGCTTCAGCTTGTAGTCGGGCATATCCTGCCTGTCGCGCCCCTTGCGCTCGCCCTCGATGAAATAGGGCGTCGTGAGGCCGCCCTCGCCCTCTATCTCGGTGACGTAGTCCATTATCCCGTTTTCATAGACGTATTCGACGGTGTCGAACTTCTTGCCTACTTCATCGCGGAAAATAAAGCGGACGCCCGCGTTCACCACGGCCTGCTTTTTCAAAACGTCCTCAAAGTATTCGCGGGGTATGTTTATGTCGGTGAACACCTCGGTATCCGGCTTCCACTTGATAAGCGTTCCGGTGCGCTTGCCGGGGAAGTCCTCGCTTTTGAGCCCGCCGACGTTCTCGCCCTTCTTAAAGTGGAGACTGAACTTCTTGCCGTCGCGCCAGACGGTAACGTCCATATACTCGGACGAGTACTGAGTGGCACAGCTTCCGAGCCCGTTCAGACCGAGGGAGTATTCGTAGTCCCCGCCGCCCTCGTTTTGGTATTTTCCGCCCGCGTATAATTCGCAGAAAACGAGCTCCCAGTTGTATCTCTCCTCTGCGGGGTTCCAGTCAACGGGGCAGCCGCGCCCCATATCCTCGACCTCGATGGAGCCGTCCGCGTAATGCGTGAGAGTGATGACCGAGCCGTGACCCTCGCGCGCCTCGTCGATAGAATTTGAAAGTATCTCGAAAACAGAGTGCTCGCAGCCCTCAAGCCCGTCCGAGCCGAAAATAACGCCCGGGCGCTTCCTGACCCTGTCCGCTCCCTTGAGCGAGCTTATGCTTTCGTTGCCGTAATCTGCCGCCTTCTTGCTTTTTGCCATTTCAGATTCCCCTATATATTGAGCATAGATACATTAATTATATAATAGATTTTGTGTTTTAGCAAGCTTTTTTGCGAAAACGACTGACACCCCCGGCATATAGCCGGGGGTGCATTAAAGGCAAAGAGAGAAACGGCCTTATCTTCGGTTAAAGAAAAGCCCGTTTTTCCCGCCTGACCGTATTATTAGCGCAAAACGCGGCAAAAATCGAGGAAAAATATAGAATTGCGGCTTTTCGTATGGTATAATCCCATTGAGGTGATATAAATGAACTGGGATGAGCTTAGAGCAGAATGCCTTAAATGCCGCCGCTGCGGACTTTGCGAGACGAGGACGAACGTCGTTTTCGGCGACGGGGTGCAGACTGCGTCCGTTATGTTCGTCGGCGAGGGGCCGGGGGAGAACGAGGATTTGACCGGCCTGCCCTTCGTTGGCAGGGGAGGCCAGCTCCTTACCGATATGCTGAAGATAATCGACCTTGACCGCTCGAAGAATTACTACATCGCAAACATAGTGAAATGCCGCCCGCCTCAGAACCGCGACCCATCGCGCTTGGAGGAGGAGGCCTGCATCGACTGGCTGAGGCAGCAGATAGAGCTCGTCTCTCCGAAGCTCATCGTCTGCCTCGGCAGGATAGCCGCCACCGTCCTAATTGACCCGGACTTCAAGATCACAAAGGATCACGGAAAGTTTTTCTCTAAGGACGGGATAACCTATACGGCGATATACCACCCCGCCGCCCTTCTCCGCGACCCGCGCAGAAGACCTGAGACCTTCGAGGATCTGAAGGCGATACAGGCGGAGATAAGGCGCCTCTGCCCGGAGACCTACGCGGAATAAAAAACTTTTGAATTTAATACTTTTGTAATATTTATCTGTTTATTTCTTAAAAATTATGCTTTAAGATAATAATCACAGAGCACAGAAGACTTTTTCATTTTATCCTCTTTTTCATTTTTCCGGCAGAGCCCCCGAAAAGCGGGGCTCTGCCGGTTTTTTGCCTTTCAAGCTTTACTCTTTAAAAATCCGGAAAAGTGTGATATGATAAATTCAAATAATACTGGGGTATAAGCGGAATGGATAAATTAGAATTTGAAAAGCGGTACTCAGCCGCAAGAAAAAAGGTAATAGAAAAGGACTTTTCCTCTCTTAACGATATGCAGCGCCGTGCCGTGCTCACTACCGAGGGGCCGCTTCTCCTGCTTGCGGGAGCCGGAAGCGGAAAGACCACCGTCCTTATAAACAGGATAGTAAACCTCATCCGCTACGGAAGGGGCTCGGACTCGGCTGACGTGCCCTCGTGGGCGACGGAGGACGATCTTAATCTCCTTGAGGCTGCGGCGAAGAGCCCTTCAAAGCCGACGGAGGAGGAGAGAGCCCTTTGCCGCGTAGAACCCGCCGAGCCTTGGAGGATACTTGCGATAACCTTTACGAACAAGGCGGCGGACGAGCTTAAGGCGAGGCTTGAACGCGCTCTCGGCGATATAGCCTCCGATATCTGGGCGATGACCTTCCACTCCGCCTGCGTTCGGATACTGCGCCGTCATATCGAGCTTTTGGGCTACTCAAAGAACTTTACGATATACGATGCCTCGGATTCCCAGGCGGTCATGAAGCGGATCTTAAAGGACGAGAATATCGATGAGAAGTATCTTCCCATCAAGACAGCACTCGGCGTGATAAGCAAGGCGAAGGACTCCATGCAAAGCCCCGAGACCTTTGCGGAGGAGGCGGAGAAGGGTTACGATGCGAGGGCGAAGCTCGTCGCCTCGATCTACGTTGAGTATCAGAAAAGGCTCAAAAACGCCGACGCGGTCGATTTTGACGACATCATTTACCTGACGGTAAGGCTTTTGAGCGAATACAGCGAGGTGCGGGAGCATTACAGGCGCTATTTCAAATACGTGCTTGTGGACGAGTATCAGGATACGAGCCTTCTTCAGTACCGCCTCGTGAGCCTGCTGACCGGGGAGAACGGGAATATATGCGTGGTGGGCGACGACGATCAGAGCATCTACCGCTTCCGCGGCGCAACGATAGAGAATATCCTTTCGTTTGAAGAGACCTATAAAAACGCCCGCTCGATAAAATTGGAGCAAAACTACCGCTCAACGGGGCATATCCTTGACGCTGCAAACTCCGTTATCAAAAACAACAGGGGCAGAAAGGGCAAGCACCTCTGGACCGATCTCGGAGAAGGGGAGAAGCCGAGACTATACGTCGCCGGAAACGAGGACGAGGAGGCCGCCTATATAGCCGCGAGAATACTCGAGGCCGTAGCCGCCGGGGATAATTTCCGCGATTTCGCCGTGCTTTACAGGATGAACGCCCAGTCGAACAGGCTGGAATACGCCTTTAAGCGTCAGGGAATACCGTACAGAGTGATCGGCGGTATGCGTTTTTTCGACAGAGCGGAGATCAAGGACGTGACGAGCTATCTATGCGCCGTTCAGAATCCGGCGGACGATCTGCGCCTTATGCGAATAATCAATACTCCCGCAAGGGGGATAGGCGCCGCCACCGTGGAAACGCTGAGGATAAAGGCGGCCGAGGCGGGAAAGCCCGTCTTTTCGATCATCCTCGATTCGGCGCATATACCCGAGCTTGCGAGATCGGCTAAGAAGCTTATGGAGTTTGCGAAGCTTATTGTCGAGCTGCGAGCCCTGAGCGGGGAAAAGCCGCTCGATGAGTTTTACGACGCCCTGCTCGATAAAACGGGCTATCTCGCAAGCCTCGGCGACAGGGACGAGAATATGGCAAA
>ONGN01000139.1 GCA_900317385.1 uncultured Eubacteriales bacterium | reverse complement strand
GCGTCACCGCTGAGACTTCTCGGATCCCAGGTCGAATGGTCGAGATTATCCCCGGCGTAGAAAAACTGGAATTTATTACTTTACATATCTTTGGTCGAGCAACGGTTTTCCATCCTTATCGACCAGAACAGTGAGTCCGCCTACATTAGTCCAGTGAGCCAGTAAGTATTGGACACCCGTTTCTTTGTCAACAATGATACGAGCGCCTTGCACGAGCCCATTCTTTTCCACAAATTCAAACCTGTTCTCCATATCAATTTCCTCCTACAAATTACGATTTGTCAAGCTGATTATATCAAACATAGCCCGTTAAGGAAACAAAAAAGTCTCTCTTGTCGTAAGACAAAAGAGGTAGGATAAGAATGAAGAAATGAAGACACTCGCTCTGCTCGTTAATGAAGACGGCGGCAAGCCACCTAATGAAGTAAAGTCGCCCCGCTCTCATTACTCCCGTTCACATTTCTTCATTAGCGAAGCATCTTCATTCCGCTTCATTAGCCCCACAGGGGCGACTTCATTGAAAAAAGCACTTGCAAAAGCAAGTGCTTTTTTCATGGTTTTCATGGTGGACGATACAGGACTCGAACCTGTGACCCTCCGCACGTCAAGCGGATGCTCATACCAGCTGAGCTAATCGTCCTTATCGGTCAGCGATAAGTATTTTACCAAAGAGGGCGCAACTTGTCAATACCTTTTTTAAAAATACCTCGCTGACCGAAACCAAATTCAGCGGCTGCGCATATCTTCCTCTATGCACTCCTTCCAAGCGCGGGAGAGCTTGCGTCCGCCGCGCACGCTTGCGACGGCCTCGCCCACGGCTGCGTAGTTAAGTCTCGTGCCTGCGGAGTCGGCTCTGTAGGTGACGGCCCTGTCTTCGTCGATGCCGAAGCGCTTTGCCGTAGTCACGGCGTCGATGTTCGCGCCGAGGAAGAGAAATTCCCAGCCCTGCTGCTTCTTCTCCTCGATAAGCTTTTTGACCTTGTCCGCAGAATAGACCCTGCTCGCGTTTTCCATTCCGTCCGTGGTGATGACGAACATCGTCTTAGCGGGGACGTCCTCCGGGCGGATGTACCTGTGTACGTCTGAAACGTGCTTTACGGCGAAGCCTATCGCGTCGAGAAGGGCTGTGCAGCCGCCAACGCGGTAGTCCCTTTCCGTCAGCTTCTCAATTTTTTGGATATTGACTCTGTCGTGGACGGTCTCGCTCTCGTTTGAGAAGAGGACGGTCGTCACGAGGGCGCTGCCCGCCTCCTTCTTCTGGCGCTCTATCATTGAGTTGAAGCCGCCGATGGTGTCGCCCTCAAGCCCGGACATGGAGCCGGATTTGTCAAGGATGAATACAAGCTCGGTAAGATCGTTTTTCATTTTGTTTTACCTCCGTTTTTTCTTTGTGACCTAAGTATAGTCCTGACGGAGATAAAAAAGGTCGCCTCGCAGGCGACATTTTGCGCTTCTAAGCCTTCCCCGAAGGGGAAGCCATTTAAGAAATAGCGCGGCGCAATTTCGCGCCGCGCTCTCGTTATACTTTTCTTTAGTCCGCAAGTGTGCCCATGGGGTCCCACGCTTCGAGCATCTTGGGCTCTTCGGCGGCGAGAGCCGCTTTCTCGCCGAGATATTCCTTCTCGACCGCGGCCTGAAAAACGTAATCGTTGAACCAGGAATCGGAGGCGACGTAGTAGCCCTTGGCTCCGCTCTTATCGCCCCAGCTGTTCTCGATCTTCCATTTTTCCGGCTTGCCGTTTACAAGATTAACGCCCGTGATGACCATAGCGTGATTCATCGCGGAGTACCAGTAGTCAAGGGCGTTCTCCTTGGAAATCGTTAGGTCGAGGCCGGTGAGAGCGGCGAGATCGTAGCTCCCGTCGTCCCAAACGCCCTTCTCGCGGTCGCCGAACTTGCCGACGTCGGAGCCGAACCATACGACCTTGCCCGCCTGGAGCTGGCGGATGATGGCTGCCTTGAACTCGCCCATCTCAAGGTTTAAATGCACAACGGGCTTTCCGCCCACGATGTTTCCAAGATAGCGGACGGTGTAGGTCTTATCATAGGGCTTATCCTTCGTCGGGGAGTTTAT
>ONGN01000034.1 GCA_900317385.1 uncultured Eubacteriales bacterium | reverse complement strand
GACAGGGACGAGAATATGGCAAAGGTCGAAAACATAAAGGAGCTCAAGTCGAACATAGTTAACTATATGAGCGGTGAGGAGTCCCCGACCCTTGCGGGCTTCCTTGACGAGATCGCCCTTTATACAGACCTTGACAGCCTTGAGGATAAGGATAACAGCGTTATTATGATGACGATGCACGCCGCGAAGGGGCTCGAGTTCCCGTGGGTCTTCGTAGCGGGCATGGAGGACGGGATCTTTCCCTCAATACGCTCGATAGGCGAGGAGAGCGAGATGGAGGAGGAGCGCAGGCTCTGCTACGTAGCCCTCACGAGGGCGAAGCGCCACCTCGTTTTGACCGCCGCGAGGCAGAGAATGCTTTACGGCAGGACGTCGAGCAATACTATATCCCGCTTCGTGGATGAGATACCGGAGGAGCATATAGATAAGCCCGAGGAGCGCCCGACCTACTCCGGGCGTTACGACAGCGACGATCTGTTCGGCTTTGACGAGAGGCCGAGATACGGCTACTATCAGGAGAGACGGGCGTCAAATCCGAAGCCGGTATCGAGACCGGCGGCTCAGCCCGCTTCAAGGCCCGCGCCCAAGCCTGCGGCTCCCGCCGCGAAAAAGCCGCTTCCCGACTTGAAGCCGGGCGACAGGATAGTGCATAAATCCTTCGGCTCCGGAGAGGTGAAGAGCGTGACGCCGATGCCCGGCGACGCCCTCGTTACCGTTAACTTCGATAACGCGGGAGAGAAGCGGATGATGCTGAAGACAGCGAGCGCCTTTATTACGAAAGAGTGAAATTATGAGATACGACGCCGTGCTTTTCGATATGGACGGGACCGTTATGGAGACGGCGCCCGGCGTGATAAACGGGTTTAAGTACGCTTTGGACAAGCTTAATATCCCGTTTCCCGACGTGCAGGAGAGGCTTTTCCTGGGGCCGCCGCTCGATTATTCGTTCCGGGAATTCGTACATATTCCTGAGGAGCTGATACCCGAGGCCGTGAGGCAGTACAGGGTGTATTACAACGATATCGGAATCCTGGAGTGCGAGGTGTACGACGGGGTGCGCGAGCTTTTGGAGCTTTTAAACGCCCGCGGGGTAAAATGCTTTGTCGCGTCCTCTAAGCCCGAGCCGTTTGTAAACCGCATACTCCGCTCGTTTGGGCTTGACGGCTTTTTCGCCTTTGCCGCAGGCTCGGATATCGGCGGAAAATGGGGTACGAAGGAGGAGGTCATTTTGCGGGCTCTCCGCCACGGCGGTGTGGCCGACGCCTCCCGCTGCCTTATGGTGGGCGACAGGTACTACGATATCGACGGCGCAAACGCGCTCGGCATCGACTCCTGCGGCATACTCTGGGGCTACGGAGTGCGCGAGGAATTTGAGAAGTCCGGCGCGACCTACATTGTGGAAAAACCGAAGGAGATAGCGGATTTAATATGAATATGAGATTATGCGCGCCCTGCCTTTTCGGGCTTGAGGGCCCTCTTTCAAACGAGCTCAAGCATATGGGAATGAAGGACGTGATGGCGGAGAACGGTCGCGTCCGCTTTACGGGCACCGACTTAGACGTTGCAAAGGCGAATATCAGGAGCCGCTTTGCCGAAAGGATACTCGTTGAGCTCGGCTCATTTAAGGCTCTTACCTTCGACGAGCTTTTCGAGGGTACGAAAAAGCTTGAGTGGGAGAGCTTTATCCCGAGAGACGGGGCCTTTCCCGTAAAGGGCTACTCCATAGATTCCGAGCTGCACTCCGTTCCCGACTGCCAGAAGATAATAAAGAAGGCCGTCAGCGTGAGGCTCGGCGCGAAGTATTCCGAGAGATGGCTCCCCGAGACGGGAGCGACCTATCAGATACAGTTTTCGATAATGAAAAACGAGGTCTGCCTTTTCCTTGATACGACTGGCACAGGGCTCCACAAGCGGGGCTACCGTCCGGCTCAGGTCGCCGCCCCTCTGCGCGAGACGCTTGCGGCGGCTATGGTCGATATCGCCGGCTACAGGGGCAGAGGCGACTTCGCAGATCCCTTCTGCGGCAGCGGCACGATAGCGATAGAGGCCGCCCTCGCCGCCAAGGGCAGAGCGCCGGGGCTTCTTCGCTCCTTCTCCGCTCAGAGCTGGGGCTCGTTCGGCAAAAATATCTGGAAAAACGCCGCCGAGGAGGCGAGAGCGCGAGAGTTTAACGGAGACTATCATATTTTCGCCTCCGATATCGACGAAAAAGCCGTAAAAATAGCGCAGGAAAACGCCAAAAGAGCCGGAGTTGAAGAGATCATAAAGTTCTCCGTAGCCGATGCGAAGGAGTTTTCGCGCAAAACGGAGGGCGGAGTGATAGTAACGAACCCGCCCTACGGCGAGAGGCTTTTGGATATCGGCGCCGCCCGCGAGCTCACCGCCGCCTTTATGAGGTCGGCGAAAAGACTGCCCGGCTGGGATATCTATATAATCTCGTCGGACGAGGACCTTGAGCACACGGTCGGCATGAAGGCGCAGAAGGTCAGAAAGCTGTATAACGGTATGATAAAATGCGGCTACTATAAATTTACAAATAAGCCGGGGGTAAGGAAATGAGACATCTATTCATCGTAAATCCCAAGGCGGGCGGCTACAGTGAAGACCTGCCCGACAGGATTCGTGACGCAATGAGCGGGCGTGACGCGGAGTATGAGATCTATATGACCGAAAAGCCGATGGACGCCGCCGAAAAGGTCAAGCGCGAGGCGCTGAAGGGCGGGCAGCTCAGGGTCTACGCCTGCGGTGGCGACGGTACACTGTCAGAATGCGCCCACGGGGCGGCTGGCTATTCAAACGCCGCCGTAACCCATTTCCCTACGGGAACGGGAAACGACTTCATAAAGAGCTTTGAGGGCGACGCCGCCCTGTTCAGAGATCTCTCCGAGCTCGTTGACGGCGAGCCCCTTCCGCTCGATATGATCGACGTGAACGGGCGCAAGTGCCTCGATATCGCCTCCGTGGGGATAGACGCCCGCATCGGAACGGACGTACATAAATATTCGAGCCTGCCGATTATCGGCGGCAGGGCGGCGTATATAACGAGTATGGTCGCGAATATATTTAAGGGCATAAACAGAAGCTTTACCTTCACAACGGAGGAAGGGGAGATTACGGGGAAGTTCGCCCTTGCCTGCGTATGCAACGGCCAGTATTACGGAAACGGCTTCCGCCCGACCTCGACCGCAGTACCCGACGATGGGGAGCTTGAGATGCTGATCGTGAACAAGGTAAACGTATTCCAGCTTGCCGCCGTACTCGGGGATTATTCAAAGGGTAAATGGGAAAAGCACCCCAAGCTCATCCGCCATATCTGCGGCAGGAAGCTCACGGTAGAGGCGGAGGAGGACTTCGTCGTAAACGTGGACGGCGAGGCTCTCTATACCAAAAAGGCCGTTATGAAGCTCATTCCCCGTGCAGTGAACTTCATATTCCCGAAGCACAGCGCCTTCCTCGCCGCGAGACGCGGCGCGGAAGTCACCGCCTGAATTTGTGAAATATTTATTAAATAGCGAAAGACCACTTGACATTCTCTGACTATAGTGGTAAATTAGCACTCGGCAATAAAGAGTGCCAAAAATGGTTTATAATTGTATTTGATATAGGAGGCATGCAAAATGACATTGAAACCCTTGGCCGACAGAGTCATTCTGAAGCGCGTAGCCGCTGAGGAGACGACCAAATCCGGCATTATCCTCACCTCATCGGCTCAGGAGAAGCCCCAGGTGTACGAGGTGATCGCCGTGGGCCCCGGCGGTGTGATCGACGGAGCCGACGTCGTTATGGAAGTCGAGGTCGGCGACCGCGTTATAACCGGAAAATATACCGGCACCGAGGTCAAGCTTGACGGCGAGGAGCTTACGATTGTGAAGCAGTCCGAAATCCTTGCGATAGTCGAATAAGGAAGGGAGATCATAATAATGGCAAAGCAGATCGCATACGGCGAGGAAGCCCGCAGATATCTTGAAAACGGTGTAAATCAGCTTGCGGATACCGTAAAGCTCACGATAGGCCCCAAGGGCAGGAACGTAGTCCTCGATAAAAAGTTCGGTGCGCCCCTCATCACGAATGACGGCGTTACGATAGCGAAGGAGATCGAGCTTAAGGATCCGTTTGAGAATATGGGCGCCCAGCTCGTGAAGGAGGTCGCCTCCAAGACGAACGACGTCGCCGGCGACGGCACCACCTCCGCCACCGTCCTTGCCCAGGCAATGATCCACGAGGGCATCAAGAACGTAGCCGCCGGAGCAAATCCGATGATCATGCGCAAGGGCATCCAGAAGGCTGTCGACGCCGCCGTTGCCGCGCTGAAGGCTAATTCCCAGCCCGTCACCGGAGCCAAGGACATCGCCCGTGTCGGCGCCGTATCCTCGGGCGACGAGCATATCGGCGAGCTCATCGCGGAGGCGATGGAGAAGGTCGGACAGAACGGAGTAATCACCGTTGAGGAGTCCAAGACCGCCGAGACCTACAGCGAGGTCGTCGAGGGCATGCAGTTCGACCGCGGCTACATCACCCCCTATATGGTAACCGATACCGAGAAGATGGAGGCCGTTTACGACGAGCCCTTCATCCTCATCACCGATAAGAAGATCTCCAATATCCAGGAGGTCCTGCCCGTTCTCGAGCAGATCGTCCAGACCGGAAAGAAGCTCGTCATCATAGCCGAGGACGTCGACGGCGAGGCGCTTGCCACCATCATCCTCAACAAGCTCCGCGGCACCTTCAACTGCCTCTGCGTCAAGGCCCCCGGCTTCGGCGACAGGCGCAAGGAGATGCTTAAGGACATCGCCGCCCTCACCGGAGGCGAGGTCGTCTCCTCCGAGCTTGGCATGGAGCTCAAGGACACCACCCTCGATATGCTCGGCTCCGCCCGCCAGGTAAAGAGCACGAAGGAGAACACCATCATCGTCGACGGCAACGGAGACAAGGCCACTATCGCCGCCAGAGTAGCGCAGATCAAGGCCGAGTACGAGGTCTCCACCTCCGAGTACGATAAGGAAAAGCTCCAGGAGCGCCTTGCGAAGCTCGCCGGAGGAGTCGCCGTTATCAAGGTCGGCGCTGCCACCGAGATCGAGATGAAGGAAAAGAAGCTCCGCATGGAGGACGCCCTGAACGCCACCCGCGCCGCCGTTGAGGAGGGCATCGTGGCAGGAGGCGGCACCGCCTACGTCGTAGCCGGCAAGGCCGTTTCCGAGCTCCTCTCCACTGTTTCCGGCGATGAGAAGACCGGCGTCGCTCTCGTTGCGAAGGCTCTCGACGCTCCCATCAAGCAGATCGCCGAGAACGCCGGACTTGAGGGCGCGGTTATCCTCGACAAGGTCAAGAGCTCTTCTGACGTTAACTTCGGCTTCAACGCCGCTACCGAGGAATTCGGCAATATGATAGACTCCGGCGTTGTCGATCCCACCAAGGTCTGCCGCTCCGCTCTTGAGAACGCCGCCTCCGTCGCGAGCGTCGTCCTTACCACCGAGAGCCTTGTGGCCGATATCCCCGAGCCCCCCGCAGCCGCTCCCGCAAATCCCGATATGGGCGGCATGTATTAAAATTTCAAATGAGACCCGCTTCGCTGGGCTCTCATTTGAGTCTGCAGTCCGCTGCAGCGCACGGCTGCGCCGCACGTTTGCGGCCTGAAAAGTATTTTTGGCGAGGTACACGCCCCCGCCAAAAATGATTTAATATATTTGTCTTAAGTATGAGGCGTCCGCGAAAAGCGGGCGCTTTTTTTTTGTTGCGCCGCGTTTTTGGGCGTGGTATAATATCCACATAAGTCTGCAAATAAAAAGTCAAGGAGAAATTGATGAAAATTGTAATACCTACGCGGGTTGAAAAGAAGGCACGAAAATAAGGCCACCGCAGGACGCTGGCCTAAAAGGGAACGGTAATAAGGTTAGGAATCTTCTGCTCCCTCAGAGGGAGACAGATACGCATTCACCTTTCCGTAGTAGATTCGCAAGAACTTGTTGGCTCCGGCAGTCATGTAGACGTAGTACGGCTTTCCCTGCGCCCGTTTCTTGTCCATGAAAGCATAGACGGGGTTATCTACAGGAGAACGTTGGATAAGGCCGTCCATGATCTGAAAGAGCGTCTTTCGCAGATGAGGTGAGCCTTTCTTCGAAGTGGGGTTGCTTTTGCGTTTGTAATCTCCGGATTCATCCGGGCGGGGATCTACGCCAGCAAAGGCCGTCAGAGCGCCTCTGTGCTTAAAGCGAGTAACATCGCCGATCTCGGCAATGAGCTGCGGCCCGAGCGTGGGACCGACGCCGTTCATCTCCATGACAACGGGGTACTCCGGGAGCTGAGACGCCGTCTGATCCATCTTGATCCGAAGCGTTTCCACCGTCTCAGCGGCGACGTTGAGCATGGCAACAGCCTGCCGGATCAGCAGCTTGGTATAGTCGTCCTTGGGGAATACGGCAATCAGGTCAGCGGCCGCGAGATAGATTTCTTCCGCCTTGCCCGCACTGAAATTGTATCCCTTCCGCTTGCACCAGTTCTTGTAGTGCTCGGTAAAGGCTTCGAGAGATTTGCTGCGAACGCAATCCACATGCCAGTAGGTGTAGACAAAATCCACCCATTTTTGGCTGCCGTCGCTGCGGGCGGGGCTGTCGAAGAAGCTGTTGGCTCCGGGGAAGGTTTGGTCGAGAAGCGCAATGAGATTATTCTTCATGGCGGTCTTCTGATCCATGTAGAAGCCGAATTGCCGGTTCATGGTTTTCAGTTGGTTTCGTAATTCGTCCATACGACTATATTGCGGCAATTTCGCCCAGCGGTCAAGAGCGAAGCGCGCAATTTTCTTTGCGTCGGCCTTGTCTGTTTTGGGCGTGCGAATGGATTCGTTCCCGAAATCCTTGATGAGCCAGGGATTGACGGCGCTGACGAAAATCCCGGCCGCCGAGAGCCAGGATGCCATCGGCTCGTAGTATCTGCCGGTATGTTCCATACAGACCTTCGTCTCGCCATCAAGGCATTTGATGGTAGAGATGAGGTCGTTGATGGAGGACTTCGTGTGACGGTAATCCCGAGGTGCCAGAACAACCACATCGCCCGGCTGGCGGATCGTGACAGTGCTTTTGCCTTTGGAAACATCAATACCAACTGCGTTCATGAAACTATCCCCTTTGAATGAATTGCAACGGCCGACACCGACTTCTCTCATTGCCTATTCAATCTACTGGGTGATTAACACGAACACGCGGTTCAACCTGCGTAAAACGAACGCTGCGAATGAGGAGCCGGTTGGCTGACTTATGTACGGACGTGAGTCCTTGGAGGTGACGGCCAGACCGATTGCCTCCCCATTCTAACAGCTTAAGCAACGAGATGGACGATTTCTTGACTGGCTGTCAAGGACATCGACCAAATACATTGTAGTAGGAGGGGACGCAGATGAACGAAAACACATTTAAGCGCAACGAGCTTCTTGCCGCAAAGGTCATAAAGGGACTCGGATCCAGAAATATGACGGGGTACTACGCCGCGACAAAGGAGGAGGCGCTTCAAAAAGCCCTTGAGCTTATCCCGGAGGGGAGCTCAGTCACGATGGGCGGCTGCATGAGCGCCCACGAGATCGGCCTTACCGATACGCTTAAGAGCGGGAACTACGACTTTATCGACAGGGACGCCTTTGAGGACAAGAGAGCCGCGATGCTCGCCGCCTACGACGCGGACTGGTTTCTCGCGAGCGCGAACGCCATGACAGAGGACGGAGTGATAGTCAATATCGACGGGAACGCGAACAGGGTTTCCGCTATCGCTCAGGGACCGAAGCACGTCCTTTTCATCGTGGGTATGAACAAGATAACGCCCGATACGGACACCGCTATGAAGCGGGCGAGGAACGTCGCCGCCACGATAAATGCCCAGCGCTTCGGGCTCTCGACCCCCTGCGCCAAAACGGGCTCGTGCATGAACTGCAAATCGCCGGACACGATATGCTGCCAGTTTCTGATAACCCGCTATTCAAAGCACAAGGGCAGGATAAGCGTTATCCTCGTAAACGATACGCTTGGCTTTTAAGCCGGCATTATTATAGAAGGAGACTTGCAATATGAAGCGAGTAAAGTCGGTCTTGAGCTATAAGAAGCCCGCGTTCTGGATTATCCTTGCCGTGCTTTTAGCCTCCGTCGCCGCCGCCGTCCTGTTCCTGACGAGCCAGGTCAAGAAAAACGATCCGGTGGACGCGCCGCTCGGGGACTACGTTTCCTCTCGTCTCGTGTATCTCACTCCGTTCAGCTCCGGCCTCCCTGCGGACGATTCGGGGTTTATTTACCGCTTTGAAAAATCGGGATTTAAGCTCATTATCAGGGATACCGGCGAGGTTACGGATTCGATGAGCTCCGATTCAGACCTCTCGCTTTTATGGAAAGAAGTTCCGTACTCCAATGAGGAGTGGGAGAGTATGCTGCTCTCGAGCTTCCTTATCGACGCGAGCCCGACTCTCGGCGAGAATACCCGCTATATGTACCTCACCGATAAATACTTCCTTTTGGATAACGATGGCGAGCTTTGGCTCGTAAATCTCAGCGAAAACCCGAAGGGAGCCTTAATCTGGTCGATCTACTCCGTAGTACCGGCAGATGAATACTATTCATGGCCGGAATACACCGTAACGAGCGGGGATAACTCGATAAGGGCAACGCTCATTTCGGAATACGACATACCTGCTCTTATGGGCGATGCCGTCGAATTTCTGACTGTCGACCCGGGAAATGACACCGTGCCATTCCACTTATATGAGGGCGGGGTCGAAAAGAGCGGCACGTACAGCATCTACGATACCTTCACGGGAAAGCCGCTTGAGTTTATAACTCCATCCGGTCTTGAGGCTCAGACCTATATCCTGCAAAATGCCGCGCCCGGCGGGCGCTATATCGTCTCTGTGCGCACAGACGACGCCTGCCTCGCCTTCGGCGTCCGCGTACCGAAGATGGCTGAAAGCGCTCAAACGGCAGATAGCGTCGTTATAGTCAAAGCCTCTGACGGCAATCCCGCAGGCGTATACAATGAGGATCTGAAAATCCGCGAATTTGCCCTTCACGTCGGTGATAAGTTTGAGCTCAATTATAAGGTAACGCCAGACGAAGCCGACGGACCCTCCGTTTGGGAGACGTCGAACGAGAGCGTTATCTTGGTTTCCCAAAGCGGAGAGGTCACTGCTGTGGACTCGGGCAGGGCTTACGTTACGGTTACAGTAGGCGGCGTTTCAAATCAGGTTCTTATCCGGGTAATAAAAGCGGTGCAACAGCCGGATATCGTCCGCCTTCCGCTCATTCCGGGCAAGCTGAACGAGGAAGATTTGGTGGCCTATACCTCGTGGTTCAGGGGCGTAGACGCCCTGAGCATCAGATGTATGTTCCTCGCAAGCGAATATGAAAAGCCGGAGGACGTCGATCTCTGCGTTCTCTTCCGCGAGGGGCTTCACGAAGAGGGCAGGCATCAGCTGAGCGAAGAGGAGCTTCAAAAGCTCGGCGAGATCTGGGGCGAGGAAGCGCTTCACTTTGATATATGCAAAATTCCGCGCGCTGAAATGGACAGGGTGCTTCGCAAGTATCTCGGAATAGGACTTGAGGATACGAATAAAATATGTCTTGACGATTTAGTCTATTTAGCGGAGTATGACGCATACTACGGCGTGGGCTCTGATACGAACGTGGTTATTCCCGTCTTTACCTCGTGCACCCGCCGGGCGGACATGGAGACGCTTGAGCTCGTTTATTACGATTCGCTTACAAAGCAGGAATTCACACTCGTTCTTAGACCGACGGAGGACGGCTATCAGTTTATTTCAAATACACGGGCAGATTAAGTTTTCAAGCAAATTGCCGCGACCGGGGGGCCGCGGCAATATTTTTTACTCTCCCACTTGACAAACGGAAAATACGTGGTATTATGAACATATGAACAGATGTTCATATGATTGGGAGGTGAGAGGATGATAGACAAGAACGGCACCGAGCTTTGCGACGTTCGCGTTCTGCATAACGACGTCGTCGGCCGGGTGAGGGGCAAGATGCCCGATGAGGATGAGCTTTTCGACCTTGCAGAGTTATTTAAGATTTTCGGGGATTCTACCCGCATAAAGATACTGTACGTGCTGTTCGAATCCGAAATGTGCGTATGCGATATAGCGGAGGTGCTCGGCGTAAGCCAGAGCGCGGTGAGCCACCAGCTTCGTATAATAAAGGGAGCGCGGCTTATCAAATCCCGCCGCGAGGGAAAAACCGTGCTTTACTCTCTTGCCGACGACCACGTAACCACAATAATCGGAATGGCCAAGGAACATCTTGAAGAGATTTGAGGAGGAAAGATAAATGAAAAAGAGCTATAAAGTCGAGATCGACTGCCCAAACTGCGCCGCGAAGGTCGAAAACGCTGTAAACAAGCTTGACGGCGTTACAAAATGCACGATCAACTTTATGACACAGAAGCTGACGCTTGAGACCGAGGCCGAGGATCAGACCGCAATCGTCCGCGAGATAGCGCGGGTTGGCAAGAAGATCGACGACGATTTTGAGGTTTCCGCAAAATGAAAAAGTCGGAAAAAAAGTCTCTTTTTAGAATAATCACTGCCGCCGTGCTCCTCATCGCCTGCCACTTCATACCGCTTGAGGGCATACCGAGGCTTATTATGTACCTCGTGCCGTATCTGATAGTCGGATATGACGTGCTTTTAAAGGCGATTAAGGGCATCTTTAAGGGGCAGGTTTTTGACGAGAGCTTCCTTATGGCTCTTGCGACGGCCGGCGCCTTCGTCATAGGCGAGTACCCCGAGGCCGTTTTCGTAATGCTGTTTTTCCAGGTCGGCGAGCTTTTCGAGCATATCGCCGTGGGCAAAAGCCGCAAAAGCATAGCGGAGCTTATGGACATAAGGCCGGACTACGCGAATCTTGAGACTGAAGGCGGCCTTTCCGAGGTCGATCCCCAGGACGTCTCAGTCGGAAGTGTAATCGTAGTAAAGCCCGGCGAGCGCGTGCCGATAGACGGAGAGGTGATCGAGGGCGAGAGCTCGGTGGACACCGCCGCCCTCACGGGCGAGAGCCTTCCGCGCAGCGTTCACCCCGGCGACGCGATAATCTCCGGCTGCGTGAATATGACGGGCTCAATAAGAGTGCGCACCACGAAGAATTTCGGAGACTCCACCGTTTCAAAGATACTCGACCTTGTGGAGAACTCCGCCGCGAACAAGTCAAAAAGCGAGAGCTTTATAACCCGCTTTGCCCGGTGGTACACCCCTGCCGTCGTTATCGGAGCCGTGCTTCTCGCTTTGATACCACCGCTTTTTGACGGGGAGTGGTACAAATGGATACATCAGGCGCTGACCTTCCTCGTAATAAGCTGCCCCTGCGCCCTCGTTCTGAGCGTTCCGCTGACCTTCTTCGGAGGCATCGGAGGAGCGAGCCGAAAGGGCATCCTCGTGAAGGGCTCGAGCTATCTTGAGGAGCTTGCAGCCGCCGAGACGGTGCTTTTCGATAAGACCGGAACTCTCACGAAGGGGAGCTTTTCAGTTTCGCATATCGCTCCCGAGTCGGTGAGCGGGGAGAGCCTGCTTGACAGGGCTGCCCACGCCGAGTGCGACAGCTCGCATCCGATAGCCCGCAGCATACATAAGGCTTACGGAAAGAGCTTAGACAGGGGCAGGGTAGAGTCCGTTGAGGAGCATTCGGGAAGGGGAGTTTCCGCCATTGTGGACGGGGCCCTCGTCCGGGCGGGCAACGCCCTGATGATGGAGGAAAACGGCATCTCCTGCGCGAAGGTAAGCTCTCACGGCACCGTCGTGCACGTCTCAGAGGAGGACAGATACCTCGGTCACATAGTGATATCGGACGAGGTAAAGCCCGAGGCGGCATCGGTCGTCTCCGAGCTCAAGGCGAGAAATATCAGAACGGTTATGCTCACCGGCGACCGCGCTGCTGTCGGAGAAGCTGTCGCGGCAGAGCTCGGGCTCGACGCCGTTTACTCTGAGCTTCTGCCCGCCGACAAGGTCGGAAAGGTCGAGGAGGAGCTGTCACGCAGGTCTAAAAAGGGCAGAACTGTCTTCGTTGGCGACGGGATAAACGACGCCCCCGTGCTCGCGAGAGCAGATCTCGGCGTTGCGATGGGAGCGCTCGGCTCCGACGCCGCCATTGAGGCCGCCGACGTGGTGCTTATGGACGACGACCTTACGAAGCTGACGGCGGCGATAGACATATCCCGCCGCACGAACAGGATAGCCAAAGAAAATATAGGCTTTGCCCTTGCCGTCAAGGCAGCCGTCCTCGTTCTCGGCGTCCTCGGCGTCGCGACCATGTGGGAGGCCGTGTTCGCGGACGTGGGCGTTCTCGTCCTCTGCGTCTTGAACGCGATGCGCGCGCTGAAGACTTAATCATAAACTTCACCATAACGCCGCCTTTTGGCGGCGTTTTTTCGTCCCTTTTGCCGCTTGATACTTTTTTCTTTTATGGTATCATAGCGAATTGGAAAAAAGAAAAAGGGATGAAAAATATGCAGGAAACGCTTATTCTGATCGCCACTGCTATGATAGCCGGACTTATGATGAGCAGGCTTGCAAAGCTCGCGAACCTTCCGGCCGTTACCGCCTATCTGATAGCCGGTCTTGTTATCGGACCGTTTGCCCTCGGGCTTCTTAAAGTGCCGTATCTCGGCTTCCACACTCTTGAGAGCGTGGGTAATTACAAGCTCATTTCACAGGCGGCTCTCGGCTTTATCGCCTTCACCATCGGAAATGAGTTCCGCGTATCCGAGCTCAAGCATATGGGCAAGCAGGCGATAACCGTCGGCATACTCCAGGCGGTCCTGACGACGGTAATCGTCGACGTCGCGCTTATCTCGCTTCACTTTATCGCCCCCCATGTGATAAGCCTCTCCTCGGCCATAACCCTCGGCGCGATAGCCGCCGCAACTGCCCCCGCCGCGACCCTCATGGTCGTCCGCCAGTACAAGGCGGAGGGCCCGCTTACTAAGCTTCTTTTGATGGTCGTCGCGATCGACGACGCCGTTGGTCTGATGCTGTTCTCTCTGTCCTACGGCATATCCCGCGCAATCGAGGTAGGAGCCATCAGCGTTGTCGGCGTCGTGGTCGAGCCGATAATCGAGATAATCCTTTCGCTCGGAGCCGGAACGCTTGCCGGATTTGCCCTCAATTTCATTGAGAAGTTCTTCCATTCGCGCAGCAAGCGTATGTCGATCTCCATCGCCGCCGTATTCCTCGTAGTAGGCATAAGCATGATCAAATTTGAGATCGGCGGAGTGCATTTCGGCTTTTCTCTCCTCCTCGTCGCAATGATGACAGGCACCGTCTTCTGCAACGTCTGCTCCACGAGCCAGGAGCTTATGGAGAGGGTAGAGCGCTGGACAGCGCCCCTCAATATACTGTTCTTCGTCCTTTCGGGCGCCGAGCTCGACCTCAGGGTTTTGTCAAATCCACTCGTACTGCTTATAGGTGTGATTTACATAATATTCAGATCCTTCGGCAAGATCTCGGGCGCATATATGAGCTGCGCTATGACGCACACGAGCGAGAGCATAAAGAAGCATTTGGGCATAACCCTCCTGCCGCAGGCGGGAGTTGCCCTCGGTATGGCGATAACGGCGGCGAACTTGTCCGACGGTGCAGTAGTCAGAAACGTCGTCCTGTTCTCCGTACTCGTTTACGAGCTCGTCGGTCCGACGCTCACTAAGCGTAGTCTCCTTGCGGCGGGCGAGATCCGTCCCGAGGGACGCACGAGCGCGAGAAAGAAGAACGAGCCGAAAAAGCCCGTCAGCCTGAGCTGAAGACAATAATGAACGCCCGGAAAGGAGCCGTACTCCTTTCCGGGCATTTTTTTAATCCTTTATCCTTCTTGTTCTTTTTGTGCGTATCTCCTCGCAGCCTCTTCCGCCCGAGAGCGCGGGTCATAGCCTCCGCCTCGCTGACTATCCTGTCCGCAAGGCCGCAGCCGCGATACTCGGGAGCGACGGCTACGCGGTGGAGGGAGCAATAGGGTAGATCGTCCGACCACTTTCCGTCGGTTATCGCCGCGTACCCTGCCTCCGGCTCCTTGCAAAGGGCGAAAAAGGCGGCGACAGAGCCGCCGACCGTGAGAACGAAGGCCTCGCCCCGCTCTATATCGGCGCGGATCACTGCCTCGGAAGGATAACCGTCCTGCCACTGATCTACCCCGTTTTTGCGGAGAAAAGCTCTCGCGCCGTCGGCTATGCCGAGCACTGCGGGGATATCGCTCTCGTCCATCTGGCGGCAGAGGATGGAGTCCGAAAGGCTCTCGCGCTTTTCATCCCTGCGAGCCTCATCAAGGAGCTTCTTATCGTCTTCGCTGAGCTCGAGGGCGGAGAACATATCCGGCCTTCGCTTTGAAGTCCTGATAAGCTGCTGCTTGCGCCTCCAGCGCGACACCTCCGAGTGATCGCCGCGAAGAAGCACCTCCGGCACTTTAAGCCCGTTCCACTCCTCCGGCCGCGAATACTGCGGGTACTCCAAAAGCCCGTCCCAATGGCTCTCATCCTCGTAGCACTCCGCGTCGGATAGTACGCCGGGAATAAGGCGGAGAACGGCGTCGGCAACGGCCATCGCCGCGATCTCGCCCCCGGTGAGGACGAAGTCGCCGAGGCTTATCTCCTCGTCTATGCAGGCGTCGATGAACCGCTGGTCAACTCCCTCGTAATGCCCGCAGACGAGGATGAGCCCGTCATACTCCGAACTGAGCCGCTTCGCGTCCGCCTCGGTAAACGGCTTTCCGCAGGGGGAGAGGTATATCTTCCTAAGCCTGCCCGCCCGCTGTGATGCGGCGCTTTCGAGGCAGTCGGCAAGGGGCTGAGCCTGCATAACGCAGCCTCGCCCGCCTCCGTAGGGGTAGTCGTCCACCTGATTTTGCTTGTTTTTTGTGAAGTCTCTTATCTGATGGGCCTTTACGTCCACGAGCCCCTTTTGCGCCGCCCGCTTGATTATGCTCTCGCCGAGGGTCGCCATAACGGACTCGGGGAAGAGAGTGAGAACGTCTACGGTAAACATATCACATACCCTCTATAAGGCGAAGGGTTATCCTGCCTCCGTCCATATCACGGGCGATAACGAACTCCGGAACGAGTGGAACGAGTATCTCGCGCTCACCCGTTATAACGAGTATCTCTCCGGCGGGCCTCGAAAGGATCTCGGTAACTTTTCCGAGCTCCTCTCCGTCCTCCGCGACGGCGGTAAAGCCGATGAGGTCGGAGATAAAGTACTCGCCCTCGGAAAGCGGAGCCTCGTCCCTGTCGATATACACGACTCTGTTCTTCAAAGCCTCAGCCGCGTTCATATCGTCCACGCCCTCGAGCTTCGCGATAAGAAAGCGCCCGTGCACCCGCGCGGACAGAAGCTTTACGGGGCGCGAATCTATATACAGGGCTTTAAAGCCCTTTAGAAATTCGGGGGAATCGGCCCAGGGCTCTATCTTGACCTCGCCGCGTATGCCGTGGGTGTTTATAATTTTGCCCGCTTCAAGATACTTTTCCATAAAAAACCTCGCATATAGCCAAAAAAGCGGCATTGCCGCTTTTTTATTGCTGTTATACACAGTGATTGCCTTGCCGTCTACATACCCTCTGTTTTCTCTGATGTCTGAATAGCCATCAAAGCCAAGTTTTACGTTGTATCCGTCACGATCTCTCCGCATACTGGCAATACCCATAGATTCCTGTAGTGCCTTCTTCCATCCGCCTGTAATGCCCCTACGATGAGGATTCCATGCGAACAGCGTGTTATCCACCACAAGGGCATTTATCTGCTTCTTGCACTCATTCGCAATGATCCTTGCTCCTGGGTACAATGACCGTCCGCAGATTCTGTCTGTCTGCCTTTCGGTCATCATCAGCAGTTCGATATACTCAGCCAGTCCATCGACAGTTATCTGAGCCATTACAACAGTCTCCAACGCCATGAGTGATGAATCAAACTTGTTT
>ONGN01000038.1 GCA_900317385.1 uncultured Eubacteriales bacterium | reverse complement strand
ATTGCGCTTCAACCTTATCACTGGAAACTCACCCGGAAACGATATGCGTTTCTACGAGGAAAAGTGCGAAGCGATGCGCAACTTCTGCAATAAGATATGGAACGCGAGCCGCTTCGTTATGATGAATCTCTCAACGGAGAACGCTACGCTTCCCGAGCATCTTGAGCTTGCCGATAAATGGATACTTTCAAAGCTTAACACCCTCGCAAAAGAGGTCACTGAAAACCTGGACAGCTATGAGCTCGGTGTTGCGGCTCAGAAGATCTACGACTTTATCTGGGACAGCTTCTGCGACTGGTATATCGAGCTCTCAAAGGCCCGCCTTTCGGCAGGCGATGAGGACGTTCAACGCGTTCTGCTTTACGTTTTAACCGAGGTTTTAAAGCTTCTGCATCCGTTTATGCCGTTTATTACCGAGGAGATCTATCAGGCAATACCGCATACCGGAGAAGCGCTTATCATCGAAAAGTACCCCGAGTACGTCGAATCACTCGATTTCTCCCGCGAGGAGACCGAGTTCGAAATCGTTATCGACGCAATATCCGCTATCCGCTCAAGGCGCTCTGAGATGAACGTACCGCCTTCCAGAAAGGCGAAGGTCTACGTCTCTACCGAGCATGCGGAGATTTTTGAAAGCGCAAAGGCATATATAACGAGGCTCGCCAGCGCAAGCGACGTCGAGGTAAAGACGATGGGCGGCGACAATGAAACGAAGGGTATGGTCACGGTAATCACTCACTCCGCGAGGATAGCGATGCCGATGGCTGAGCTCGTCGATCTCTCCGCTGAGCGGGACCGCATATCCCGCGAGCTCAAGAAGAACCGCGGTTTCCTTGAAGCGCAGGAGAAAAAGCTTTCCAACGAGAGCTTCGTTTCCCGCGCTCCCGAGGCGGTGGTCAACGCGGAACGCGAAAAGGCCGAGAAGCTGAAGGCACTTATTGAAAATCTTGAAAAGACGCTTGCCGGACTGGAATAATTATTCTGTTTCCCGTTCTTCGACATAATATTTATTATTAATATTTTAAAATACCTCTGTACATTGCTGCAGAGGTATTTTTCTTTTTAGGGGTGATAACAAATGAAGCTGAGCTCTACAAGACAGGGCCCAAAGCTGATCCTCCGGCTGAGCGGCGAGATTGACCATCACAGCGCCAGGGAAATTATGAGCGCAATAGATGAAAGACTTGAGTCAGGCCCGCCGAGAGACTGCGTTATTGACATGGAAAAAGTGAGCTTTATGGACTCTTCCGGAATAGCGATAATTCTTAAAACGTACAGAACAGTAAACGCATCCGGGGGAAGACTGTGGATCGAGAGCGTTCCGGCTCAGCCTATGCGGGTGCTGGACGCTTCAGGGATAGACCGGTTAATAAAGATCTCGGCTTTAAACTGATACTAACGAGGTGAGAAAATGAAAGAACAAAATTCGGTAAAAATTGAGTTTCCGTCGATCTCGGCGAACGAGGGCTTTTCGCGCGGTGTCGCTTCAGCCTTTGCAGCGCAGCTTGACCCGACGCTTACTGAGCTTGGAGATATAAAAACGGCAGTATCAGAGGCGGTGACGAACGCGATAGTACACGCATATCCCGATACGATAGGAATGATTTACATAAAAGCGAGAGTGCTGCCGGGCGACGTTTTGGAAATAAGCGTTAAGGATCGGGGACAGGGAATAGAGGACGTAGAAAGAGCGCGAGAGCCGCTATTTACAACCGGCGGGGAAGACAGAAGCGGAATGGGCTTCACAATTATGGAGAGCTTTATGGACAGCCTTAAGGTACGCTCTCAACCGGGACGCGGCACTACTGTGATTATGCGAAAAAAAATAGAAAAGCGCAGCTCAGTAAAATAAATGCATTCGACTGCTGAATTATTTGAAAAAGCCAGACTTGGCGATGAAGAGGCTATGGGAAGACTTATAGAGGAAAACTCAGGCCTTATATGGAGCATTGCACGGCGGTACTTCGGCAGAGGAGTTGAAGCGGACGACTTATATCAGCTCGGCTGCGTCGGCTTCATCAAGGCTGTGCGGGGCTTTGACAGTATGTACGGCACACAGTTTTCAACCTATGCCGTTCCGAAGATAGCCGGCGAAATCAGGAGGTTTCTTCGCGATGACGGCAGCGTAAAGCTTTCGCGCACGATAAAGGAAAGGGGAGTGACGATAAGCCGCGCAAGGTCGGAACTTGAGCAAAAGCTCGGCCGCGAGCCGACTGTGAGCGAAATATCGGAGATAACCGGCATTACAGTTGAAGAGATCGCCTCCTGTGAGATCGCGCTTTCTCCGTCCGAATCGCTTGAAAGAGAACGCGGAGAGGACGGAACAGCGCTTGAAGACGTGCTCGGCGGCAAGGATTCCGAGCAGAGTATTATCGAAAAAATAAGCCTGAGTGAAGCGATACACTCACTTCCGGAAAGGTACAGGCAGGTAATACTGCTAAGATATTTCCGTGATTTGACACAGTCCGATACTGCAAAGCTGCTTAATATATCTCAGGTCCAGGTGTCGAGAATTGAAAAAAAGGCGATATGCGAGCTGAAAGAAGTATTAAAATAAAAAATATGTTGCTATCTTTGTGAAAATTTGCTAAGATATAGAAAACAGAAAGGTGGTAGCATAATGGAACTTGACAGAATGAAGCTCAGAGCTTTAAAGCTGCCCCAGCCAAACCGCCCTCGCGAGGAAAAAGAGTCCAAGATCGTGCTGAAGAAGCTTACAAAAAAGCAGGAGGAGCGTAGAAAGCAGGACGAGATCCTTTATCAGCGGCTCCGCGATTTCTATGGCTTTGATTAAGCAGACGGTTCTTATAGGTGCCGTCTGCTTAAGCCGTCGGTATTTCCGGCGGCTTATTATTGCAATAAGCTGTAATTTTACCTCATATTGTATTATGAGGTGATATTTATGAAGGTCAGAACTATTTTTCTTTCTGCACTGTTAATTGCGTCTATATTGTTCACACAGCTTGTCCTTGTAACAGCGGCGGATTCGCTTCTCTATTCGCCGAGGATTATAATTGACCCGGGTCACGGAGGCGACGACGGTGGCGCGGTTTCGCTAAGCGGCAAAAAGGAAAGCGAAATAAATCTTGAGATCGCTCTGCGGTGTGAGCTTTTGGCTGCGTTTATGGGAACTTGCCCTATAATGACGCGATATACGGAGGAGATAGCTTATCCCGATGACGCCGTAACGATCAGAGCAAGAAAGGTCTGGGACCAGCATTCAAGAGCCGAGCTTGCAAACTCCATTGATAACGCGCTTTTTATAAGCATACATCAAAATAAATACACAAGCTCGGGTCCGAGCGGCGCCCAGGTGTTTTATAACGACGCTGTATCAGAGCCAATAGCAAAGAGTATTACAGAGCAGTTTTTTAAATACGTGAATGCTGACAAAAAGAGAACTGCGAAGCCGGTTTCCGAGGATATCTATCTATTTCACGCCGCCAAATGTCCCGCTCTCTTAATAGAATGCGGCTTTCTGTCAAATCCAGCCGAGGCCGAAAAACTTGAAAGCGCTGAGCACCAGAAGCTTTTATCAATGATAATTATCGGAAGCGTATGCGGATCGCTGAACGATCCCGGAGGAGCCAAATGAAGTCAAAAACCGTTTTTTACTGCACAGAATGCGGCAACGAGTTTCCACGCTGGACAGGACAATGCACCGCCTGCGGAAGCTGGAACACGGTAGTCGAGCAGCCTGCCGTCCAAAAAACAGGGTCAAAGAGCGAAGCTCTTAAGGCGGGAATACGGCGAATCCCGAAGCTTCTCAGCGAGCTTGACAGCGAAGAGGAGCTCAGATTTTCCACCGGGATAGACGAGCTTGACAGAGTTCTCGGAGGGGGAGCGGTCAAGGGCTCGCTCGTCCTTTTCGGAGGAGCGCCCGGAGTGGGAAAGTCAACTCTCCTTTTGCAAATATGCGAGCATATCTGCGAAACACAAAGCGTGCTCTACGTGACAGGAGAGGAATCCGAGCATCAGCTAAAAATGCGCGCTGAGAGGCTGGGAGTAAGGAACGGGACTCTTCTCGTCTTATCTGAGACGAATATGGACGATATTTTGAGCGCCATTGAGGACGTTAAGCCCGACACGCTTATAATCGACTCCATACAAACGCTCTATTCGCCGGAGCTTACCAGCGGGGCGGGGAGCGTTGCTCAGGTCAAGGAATGCACGAACGCCCTTATGAAGATAGCGAAAACGTACGGTGTGACCGTATTCGTGATCGGCCACGTTAACAAGGAGGGCGCTATCGCTGGTCCGAAGGTCCTTGAGCATATGGTGGACTGCGTGCTGTATTTCGAGGGCATTTCGACCGCCAATCACAGAATACTCCATTCCGCAAAAAACAGATTCGGCTCAACAAACGAGATCGGCGTTTTTGAAATGGACGACTCTGGACTTCACAGCGTACCTAATCCCTCCGAAATGCTGCTTTTCGGAAGGCCGGAAAAAACCTCGGGAACCTGCGTAAGCTGCATTATGGAGGGCTCCCGCCCGATACTTGCCGAGATCCAGGCGCTTTTGACGCCGACAAGCTTTAACGTACCGCGCAGAACGTCAAACGGTATTGACTATAACCGCGCGATGCTGCTTTTAGCAGTAATCGAAAAGCGCGGCGGGCTTAGAATAAGCTCCTGCGATGCTTATATAAACGTAATCGGCGGCCTTTCAATCGACGAGACTTCGGCAGATCTCGCAACCGTGCTCGCAATAGTTTCAAGCTTTATTGATAAGCCGATACCCGACGATCTTGTAGCGTTTGGCGAAGTCGGTCTGACTGGCGAGATAAGGAGCGTACAGCAGATTGAGCAGAGACTGAACGAGATAAAGAAGCTCGGCTTCACAAAGTGCATTATTCCGCTGCAGCGCAAGAGAATGCCCGCGATTCCCGACGGATTGAAAATATATGAGGTCAAAACGATAAGAGAAGCGTTTTCTTTATTGTTTGATAAATAGCAGAATATTTATGCGCCCGGCATTGCCGGGCGCATATGATTATTGTAACCTATCTTTGGCGTAATAAGCTTAATATTTTTATCTAAGTGTATATATTTTCAATTGGATGCTTGACAGAATAAAAAAATACTATATAATAAATAAAACTAAAATAATAGTGTATATTTATTCACAACCGCAAATTCTGAATGAATATTATCAATTTTTATAGATGCAATCTGAATAATCATTCACTAAAATTTTTGACAGACGGTGAGATGACAATTATGAAAAAGGTGTTTATTGACGGAAGCGCAGGCACGACGGGACTTAGAATAAACGAGCGCCTTTCCTCAAGAGACGATATATTGCTTATTAAGATCCCCGAGGAGCGACGAAAGGATCCTGAATACCGTGCTGATGCGCTCAACGAGGCTGACGTCGCTTTTCTATGCCTGCCAGACGATGCGGCAAGGGAAGCGGTTGGACTTATTAAAAACCCCGATACCGTCGTAATTGATACCTCTACGGCACACCGCGTCAGCGATGGATGGGTATACGGTTTTCCGGAGCTTACGGGCTTTAGGGATGATATCAAAACCGCGAAAAGAATAGCGAATCCCGGCTGCCACGCAAGCGGATTCATTGCGCTGACTGCACCGCTTGTGGAATGCGGTTTGATCGATCAATCTGAAAAGCTCAGCTGCTTTTCCATCACCGGGTACTCAGGCGGAGGCAAGAAAATGATCGCTGAGTACGAAGGAGAAGAGCGAAGCGAGCTCTTATCCGCGCCGAGGCTTTACGGGCTGACGCAAAGCCACAAGCACCTGCCGGAAATGCAGAAGTATTCGCATCTTGATGTTGCCCCGGTGTTTTGTCCGATAGTTAGTCCGTACTACTCCGGTATGGAGGTCACGGTGCCGCTGTTCGGCGCTGACGCCGACGCTGTTCGCTCGGTTTACAGCTCCTATTATAAAAGCGGACTTATAAGGTATTGCGATAACGCGGATGAAAACGGATTTTTGTCTGCCTGCGCTCTTTCGGGGAAGGACAGTATGCAGATCACCGTTTGCGGCAACAAAGACAGACTTCTTCTGATAGCGAGATTTGATAACCTCGGAAAAGGCGCCTCCGGCGCTGCAATACAGAATATGAACATATCGCTTGGCATTGAGGAAACTGCCGGGCTGGAAATTTAGGAGGGTAATATGAAGATTATCGAAGGCGGCGTTTGCGCCGCAAAGGGCTTCAGTGCAAACGGAATACACTGCGGCATCAGGAAGAACCACAGCAAGAAGGATCTGTCTCTTATTTACAGCGCCGTTCCCGCCTCTGCGGCTGCGGTTTATACGACGAATTTAGTCAAAGGCGCTCCGCTGACCGTGACTAAGAATAATATCAAAAACGGTATTGCTCAGGCGGTGATATGCAACAGCGGCAACGCCAACACCTGCAACGCAAACGGCATTGAGATCGCAGAAAAGACCTGCGAGCTTTTAGCGGACGCCATCGGAATTGATAAGACGGACGTTGTCGTGGCGTCAACGGGCGTTATCGGAGAGCCGCTTGATATCACTCCGATCAAGAACGGTATTCCCGAGCTTGTCGCCGGACTTTCAGAGAACGGAAGCGGAAGCGCTGCCGAAGGGATAATGACCACTGATACCGCGAAAAAAGAGATAGCCGTTTCTTTTGAGATAGGCGGAAAGACCTGCACTCTCGGCGGCATCGCAAAGGGCAGCGGTATGATACATCCCAATATGGCGACTATGCTCGTGTTTCTGACGACGGACGCCGCGATATCCGCAGAAATGCTTCAAAAGGCTCTGTCCGGCGACGTTGCCAATTCTTTTAATATGCTCAGCATAGACGGAGATACGTCGACAAACGATATGGTAACGATACTGGCGAACGGCTTAGCCGGGAACGAGCCTATAACCGGTGAGGGGGAGGAGTTCTCCACCTTTATGAAGGCGCTCAACACCGTCACCGTCGCTCTTTGCCGCGCTATCGCGGCTGACGGCGAGGGCGCGACGAAGCTTTTGGAATGCAGCGTCAAGGGTGCCAAGGATGAACTAACGGCAAAGATCGTTGCTAAAAGCGTTATTTGCTCAAGCCTCGTTAAGGCGGCTATGTTCGGCTCTGACGCCAACTGGGGCAGAATTCTCTGCGCGATAGGCTACAGCGGAGCGGATGTCGACGTTCAGAAGGTCGACGTGCGTTTTAAAAGCGTCCAGGGTGAGATCCTTGTCTGCAGGGACGGGGCGGGAGTTCCGTTTTCCGAAGAGGAGGCAAAGGCTATTCTCCTTGAGCCTGAGATCGAGATACTGGTAGGGCTTGGAGACGGGGACGGAGCCGCCACGGCATGGGGCTGCGATCTTACTTACGATTACGTAAAAATCAACGGAGATTACCGTACATAAGGAGCGAGACGATGCTTAACACCTTATCAAATCAGGAGCGCGCCGAGGTACTTACCCAGGCGCTTCCCTATATTAAACGCTATACCGGACAGACCGTCGTAATAAAGTACGGCGGGAACGCAATGGTAAACGAGCAGCTAAAGCAGCAGGTTACGGAGGACATCGTGTTTCTTTGGCTCATCGGAGTTCGGGTGGTGCTTGTCCACGGCGGCGGGCCCGAGATTAACGATATGATGCAGCGCCTGGGCAAGGTTCCGGTTTTTGCCGACGGGCTGAGGGTCACTGACAAGGAAACAGTCGATATCGTTCAGATGGTGCTTGCCGGAAAGGTCAATAAGACGCTCGTTAGTCTCTTGGAGAGCAAGGGCGGCAGGGCGATCGGCATCTCGGGTATGGACGGCCGCCTCATCGAGTGCTGCGTAAAGGATGAAAAGCTCGGCTACGTAGGCGAGATAACGAAAATCCGCAAGGAGCCGGTTATCGACCTGCTTGAGAAGGGGTATATTCCCGTTATTTCCACCTTAGGCTGCGACCGAGAAGGCAACGTGTATAACATAAACGGCGATACGGCCGCTGCCGCTATAGCCGGAGCTCTCGGCGCAAAGCGCTTCGTGCTTATGACCGACGTTGCCGGGATAATGCGCGATAAAAACGATCCGGAAACTCTTATTCCCGAGGTATCGCTTTCTGAGATCGACTCGCTCTTAGCAGAAGGCGTAATTTCCGACGGTATGATACCGAAGGTGAACTGCTGCGCCGACGCAATAAGAAAGGGAGTTCAGAAGGTCGTAATAATGGACGGCAGAGTTCCTCACGCTATTTTGATGGAGCTTCTGACAAACGAAGGAGCCGGAACGCTTATTAAGGAGAGCTGAAATGGATATTAAACAACTTGACAGCCAGTACGTTTTAAACACATATAGGAGATTCCCGGTCACCATAGTAAGCGGAAAAGGCTCGGAGGTCTTCGATGAGAACGGAAAAGCCTATATAGACCTCGGCTCTGGGATCGGCGTCAACGCCTTTGGCGTTGCTGACGACGTTTGGCAGAAAGCCGTATGCGATCAAATCTCCAAGGTACAGCATATGTCCAATCTATATTATACGGAGCCCTGCGTGGTTTTGGCCAAAAAGCTTTGCGAGCGCACGGGAATGAAAAAGGTCTTTTTCTCCAATTCCGGAGCTGAGGCGAACGAGTGCGCTATAAAAGCCGCGAGGAAATACGGTCAGGATAAGAGGGGAGACGGCTGCTTCGAGATAGTCACGCTTAAAAACAGCTTTCACGGCAGAACGATCACCACCCTTGCCGCGACCGGACAGGACGTTTTTCACAAGAACTTTCAGCCTTTGACAGCGGGCTTTTCGCATATAGAGGCGAACGATATTTCCGCGCTTAACACGATTGATACTGAAAAAACCGCAGCAGTTATGGTCGAGTGCATTCAGGGCGAGGGCGGCGTAAATCCGCTTACCAAAGAGTTTTTGGAGGCGCTTGAGTCTTTCTGCAAAGGAAACGACGTACTTTTGATCGTTGACGAGGTACAGGCAGGCAACGGGCGCAGCGGAGCGTATTTCTCATATATGAACTACGGTATCGAGCCGGACCTCGTTACTACCGCAAAGGGCCTTGCGGGCGGACTTCCGCTCGGCGCAACTCTCTTCGGTGAGAAGACGCAGAGCGTTCTCGGCTTCGGCGACCACGCCTCAACGTTTGGCGGAAACCCCGTAAGCTGCGCTGCTGCGATAAGCATTGTTGACAGGATCGATGAGAAGCTTCTCAGCGAGGTGCGCGAAAAGAGCAAGTATATCATAACCGAGCTTACAGGCTCAAAGGGTATCGTGTCTGTTAGCGGAATGGGACTTATGCTTGGAATTAAGACCGAAAAACCCGCCTCTGAGCTCGTTGCGAAGCTTATTGAACGCGGCGTTCTCTGCCTTACGGCAAAGGACAAGCTGAGGCTTCTGCCCGCGCTCAATATCCCGTTTGAGCTTCTTAAAAAGGCAGTTGAGATCATTAAGCAGACCTGCGCGGAATAAGGAGAAGGATTATGGATCTTAAAGGAAAAAGCTTTTTAAAGCTTTTAGATTTTACCCCGGAGGAGATCGAGGGACTTATCGACCTTGCGGCTGAGCTCAAGGAAAAGAAGAAAAACGGGATCCCGCATAAGCTTTGCGAGGGAAAGAACGTCGCGCTTATCTTTGAAAAGACCAGCACACGTACGCGCTGCTCCTTTGAGGTTGCCGCCGCAGATCTCGGTATGCACCCGGTGTATCTTGACCCGAAGAGCTCTCAGATAGGGAAGAAGGAGAGCATTGCGGACACTGCCCGCGTGCTTGGCAGAATGTTTGACGGTATAGAGTATCGCGGCTTCGGCCAGGAGATAGTTGAGGAGCTTGCGGAGTATTCGGGCGTACCCGTTTGGAACGGATTGACGAATGAATTTCATCCTACTCAGATCCTTGCCGATTTTCTCACCATTCGCGAGCATTTCGGAACGCTCAGAAACGTAAAGCTCGTTTATATGGGCGACGCCCGCTATAATATGGGCAACTCGCTTATGGTCGGCTGCGCTAAGATGGGTATGCACTTCGTCGCCTGCGCTCCCAAGGCGTATTTCCCCTCTCAGGAGCTTATCGACGTTTGCGCGAAGATTGCGAATGAAACCGGAGCCGTTATTGAGTTTGAGGAAGACCCGGAAAAGGCTGTAGAGTCCGCCGACGTTATATATTCGGACGTTTGGGTCTCTATGGGCGAGCCGGATGAGGTCTGGGCTACGCGTATAAAAGACCTTTCTCCGTATCAGGTCAACTCAAAGCTTATGGATATTGCCGGCCCGCAGTGCAGGTTTATGCATTGCCTTCCGGCGTTTCACGACCTTAAGACCACTATCGGAAAAGAGATATATGAAAAGTTCGGGCTTACCTCAATGGAGGTCACCGACGAGGTATTCGAGAGCAGCCGGTCCATCGTTTTTGACGAGGCGGAAAACAGAATGCACACGATAAAGGCGGTAATGGCGGCAACTCTCGCCTAAGGTAAGGGGAGTTATTATGGAAAAGGCTTATCTGGTGCTTGCAGACGGACATATTTTTGAGGGCAGGCGCATCGGCGCGAGGGGCGAAAGCCTTGGCGAGCTTGTGTTTACTACCGGTATGGTCGGATATCTTGAAACCCTGACCGATCCCTCGTACGCCGGTCAGATCGTTATTCAGACCTTCCCGCTTATAGGAAACTACGGCGTTATACCCGAGGATTTTGAGGGAAAGTGCGCGGTAAAAGGCTACGTTGTACGCGAATTATGCGACGCGCCCTCAAATTTCCGCGCTCAGGGCTCTTTAGACGCGTTTTTAAAAGAGCGCGGTATCGTCGGTATATGCGGGGTAGACACGCGGGAAATCACCCGTATTTTGCGCGAAAGCGGAGTTATGAACGCCGCAATATGTGATAAGCTTCCGGCAGACGTTGAGAAGATTAAAGCGTACACTGTCAGCGGAGAGGTTGCCAACGTCAGCTCTAAGAATGAGTGCGTTTATCCTGCTGATGGAGAAACGCGGTATCGCGTAACTCTTATTGACTACGGCGCCAAGGGCAATATCGTTCGCTGCCTTAATGCTCGCGGCTGCGAGGTTAAGGTCGTGCCGCATAATACTAAAGCGGAGGACATATTAAAGGACGAGCCTGACGGCATTATGCTTTCAAACGGGCCCGGAGATCCTACCGACAACGCTGACTGCATAAATGAGATAAAAAAGCTCATAGGCAAGGCGCCGCTGTTCGGAATATGTCTTGGCCATCAGCTTACGGCGCTCGCGATGGGCGGGAAGACGGTAAAGCTGAAATACGGTCATCGCGGAGGAAATCAGCCCGTTAAGGATTTGCTGAGCGGCAGGACGTTTATAACGAGCCAAAATCACGGCTACGCAGTTATTTCCGATAGTCTCAAGAGCGTTGGCAGGGAGATTTTTATAAACGCTAACGACGGAAGCTGCGAGGGGATGGAGTATCCGGGGCTTAACTGCTTTACAGTACAGTTCCACCCGGAGGCCTGTGCGGGCCCAAAAGACACCGAGTTTTTATTTGACCGTTTTCTATCCATGATGGAGGTGGGGAAAAATGCCTAAGGACCCGTCGATCCGCAAGGTGCTGGTTATCGGCTCCGGACCTATCGTAATTGGTCAGGCCGCCGAATTTGACTATGCGGGCGCTCAGGCTTGCCGCGTTCTAAGGAATGAGGGCATTAACGTAGTTCTCGTCAACTCAAATCCCGCGACCATTATGACCGATAAAGAGATGGCGGATGAGATATATCTTGAGCCGCTCTGCGCGAAAACGGTTGAGCGGATAATTGAAAAAGAGCGCCCTGACAGCCTGCTTGCGGGCCTTGGCGGTCAGAACGCTTTGAATATAGCCATGGAGCTCTCTGCGAGCGGCGCTTTGGCAAAGTACGGAGTGCGTCTTCTCGGAACTGACGCCGACGCGATCAGAAAAGCCGAGGACCGCGACGCATTCCGGCAGACGATGGAAAAAATCGGTCAGCCTATGGTGCCTTCAGAGATCGCTGAGGATCTTGAAACGGCTCTTCAGGCGGCAAAGTCTATCGGCTATCCCGTCATAGTCCGCCCCGCGTTTACTCTCGGAGGCTCCGGCGGCGGAATTGCGGAAACGGAAGAGGAGCTGCGCGTTATTGCAAATAACGGTCTTATGCTTTCTCCCATCTCGCAAATTTTGATTGAAAAATCCATCGCCGGCTGGAAGGAAATAGAGTTTGAGACCATGCGCGACAGCGCTTCAAACGTCGTCGCCGTTTGCTCTATGGAAGACTTTGACCCCGTTGGCGTACATACGGGCGATTCTATCGTCGTCGCGCCTACGCTCACGCTGTCAAACAAGGAATTTCAAATGCTCAGAACGGCGGCTCTCGATATCATTTCCGAGATCGGGATAGTCGGCGGCTGCAACTGCCAGTTTGCCCTTGACCCGGAAAGCTTTAATTACGCCGTTATCGAGGTAAACCCGAGAGTTTCCCGCTCTTCGGCTCTTGCGTCAAAGGCGACCGGCTACCCGATAGCGAAGATATCGACGAAGCTCGCTTTGGGTTATACGCTTGACGAGATAGCAAACGATATAACCGGGAAGACCTGCGCCTGCTTTGAGCCCGCGCTTGACTACGTTGTCGTCAAGCTTCCGCGCTGGCCCTTTGACAAGTTTGCGGGATCGAGCCGTAAGCTCGGCACTCAGATGAAGGCGACCGGAGAGGTTATGGCGATAGGGCAGAGCTTTGAAGAGGCTCTGATGAAGGCCGTTCGCGGCGCCGAGATCTCGCTTGACAGCCTGAACGCCTCTCCGTCCTCCAAGGCTTCAGTAAAAACCCGCCTTTCCGAGCAGAATGACTTGAGGCTTTTTACGGTCTATGAGGCCATTAAATCCGGCCTCTCTATAGACGAGATCAACGCTGTTACCCGCATTGACCGCTGGTTTTTGTCAAAGCTTCAAAATCTCGCCGAAATGGATAAGAAGCTTGAGAACGGAGAGCTTTCAAAGGAGCTATATTATGAGGCGAAAAGGCTCGGCTATCCCGACAGCGCGATAAAGCGCATAAGCGGCGTTACTGAGCTTCCCGAGTTTTCATACAGTTATAAAATGGTCGATACCTGCGCCGCCGAGTTCTCTGCAAAAACCCCGTATTTCTATTCGTGCTGTGACGAGACCTGCGAGGCAAGATCACACGAGAGGAGCGGGAATCCCGTTATCCTCGTCCTTGGCTCCGGACCGATAAGAATAGGGCAGGGGATAGAGTTTGATTACAGCTCAGTCCACTGCGTTTGGACTCTGCGCCGCCTCGGGTATGACGTTGTTATCGTCAATAACAATCCTGAGACCGTATCGACCGATTACGACACCGCCGACAGGCTTTATTT
>ONGN01000041.1 GCA_900317385.1 uncultured Eubacteriales bacterium | reverse complement strand
CATGCCCACATGCCTCCGCCGAATTCCTCGACTGATTGCAAAATCGGCGGAGCGATGTAGGCATCGCTCCCTACGATATATATCAAAAAAATCGCCCCGCCAAACGGCGGGGCGATAACTATATTGTCAGTTTTCCTTTTTCTTAAGAGAGACTATTACTATTCCGGACGCGGAGAGAGCCGCCGCTATCACGAAAATCCAGCCCATTCCGGTATCTCCGGTGTCGGGCGCCGAGTCGAGCGGAGTTTCCTCTTCCTCTATTTCAACGTCGCTGTCAAGCGGTGTCTCCTCTTCTTTTACATTGGTCTCCTCCGGCTCTTCCGGCTCAGTGGGCTCTTCGGGCTCTGCGGGCTCTTCGGGCTCAGTCGGCTCCTCGGGCTCAGTCGGCTCCTCGGGCTCAGTCGGCTCTTCCGGCTCAGTCGGCTCCTCGGGCTCAGTCGGCTCCTCGGGCTCAGTGGGCTCTTCCGGCTCAGTCGGCTCTTCCGGCTCAGTCGGCTCCTCGGGCTCAGTCGGCTCCTCGGGCTCGGTGGGCTCTTCCGGCTCCTCGGGCTCCTCGGGCGTTGTAAGCTCAAACCACACGGCATCGAGCGTTATGCTCTCGTAAACCGGGGCGCTGAAATCGTATCTCGCTCCGTCAAGGTACCATCCGCTGAAAATATAGCCGTTGCGCTCAGTTGTGACGCTCGTTGCGGTAAATCCGTAGGGCACGTGCTGCTCCTCAACCGGGGTGCCGCCGTTTGCGTTAAAGCTTACGACCGGCTCTACCAAAATATGCGTTCTGAGCGTTCCGTCCGCAACGTAGAGCACGGCGGCGCCGCGGTCTACCTCGCGTTCGGCGGAGCTTCCGCTCCCGGCTGAATTTTCGCTCTCCTCCGCCTCGGCAGCAGCCGTCTCGGTCAAAAGACCGCCGTCAAGGCTTACTCTGACTATGAAGGTCGATTTCTTAATCCACTCGTTTTCGTTCTCCTTTGGCGCTATAACGGCGTAGCCGCCGTTTACCTTTCCGGAGGCGGATATATTGTCGTTTGCCTCAAAATCGTCCACGATCTCGGTATTGCCGGTCGCCTTTATCATAAAGTAGTCGGGCGTGGTGTAGCCGTCTATAGTCACCGTGGTGACGGCTTCATCCGTCGGCTCAACGTATTCATATATGAATCCGGCGGCCTTCTCCTTCGCGTAGACGAGGGGCGCGGCAATGCAGTCGGTCACCGTCACGTCGTCCGTATAAGCCTGACGCGGGTTAACTATCACCCTGCCCCAGAAGCCGGAGGCGACGGGTCCGTTAACCTCGCTGTTGGAAACGCAGCGGAGATAGGAGCCGACGTAGCCCTCGCCCACGAAGCCGCCTGCGACGTCCTCAAGGCTGACTACGGCTCCGTTTGCGGCGCAGTCGGTGAACGTGGCTTTAATGTCGAACCTGTATCTCGGATAATTTCCGTTTCCGTTTCCGCTGATTACGAGGCCGGAGCAACCGACGAAGCCGCCCGCTACGCCCTTTGCGGTGATATCAACGCTTGCGGTGCAGTTTTCAAGCGACATAGTGCCGTTATTCCAGCCGAGGTCGCCGACGAAGCCGCCCACGTACGCCTTCTTATCGCCCTTCGCCCCGCTGATATCAAAAAGCTGAGTGCCGTCAATCTTTCCGGAGGCGCTGCAGCGCACGAATTTTCCGCCGTTCGCTATCGAGCCGATGAAGCCGCCGGGCGTGGGCGAATCGGTCCAGACATCGCCTCTTCCGACGATGGTCATGGAAAGTCCTGTCACCTTGCAGTCGGTGAACGTGTTCGTCATATCAACGTCGCCGTTCTGCGTCTGACCTATAAAGCCGCCGACGCCGGTCACGCCCGCCTCGGAAGCGTTCGCGCCGCTGTTGGAGATTGTGACGTTATCGGCGGTGCAGCTCGTGAAGGTCGACCTTCTGTTTGAATAGGCGCAGAAGCCGCCGGTATATTCAAGGGATCCGCTGCTCTTAATGGAGACGTTCTCGGTTGAGCAGGACCTAAAAAGGGCGAATGGGTCGGAGAAGCTGTTCCAGTAGCTCCTGTTTACCGTTCCTGCGAAGCCTGACGCCACATCGACGCTTCCCGCCTCGATCTCAACGCCGGATACAGAGCAGCTTACGCAGTCGGTGCCGACGTAGGCGCAAGAGATGAATCCCGTTCCCCCGTAGCATCTGCCGCCGCACTTGATCACAACGTCCGTTACGGTGCAGCCGTTGAACTTTGCGCCGTAACCGTAGCTTGTAAAGCCCGCGACCAAATTCATGCTGTCGCCCGCAGTTATCGTAACGCCCTTTACGCTGCAGTTATCAAACGACGCCATGGGGCCGGGGGTGTAGTCGTAGCCCACGAGTCCGCCGCTCCACCAAACGTTTCCGGAAGCCTTTATATTGACGTTCTCCGCCTTGCAGCTCATAACGTCGCCCACCCTGTTATATCCGATGAGGGCGCCGGTATTTTTCAGCATACCGGTCATATCAACGGAAAAGTCGGTTACGGAGCAGTTTTTGACAGTGGACTTTTCTCCCTCGACGCCGTAAGTGAGAAGGCCAATCATTCCGCCCACCTGGGTTACTGCGGTGTCGCTGTCAACTCCAGCCTCGCCGGTGACCTTAACGTCGGATATATGGCAGTTATCGACCACGCCCTGAATTGCGCCGACGAGAGAGCCGAATCTGTCCATCGACGAGATCTCCGCCCTGACGCAGTCGATATTCAGGTTCTTGATGGTTCCGTAGTTTACGCTGTTAAATAACCCAAGCCCGTAAAGCTTGGAGGAATCCGCGCATTTTATAGTCAGGTTGGATATCGTATGCCCGTTTCCGTCAAGGACACCGGCAAACATCCTTATCCTGTAGTCCGATATAGAATTGCCCTCGGCGTCGATATCGGTCCAATCGACGTCCGAAAGGTCGATATCAGCCCCGAGTGAAACGTACTTTCCCTCGAAGGTGACGCTCTCCTCATTAACTCCGTCGACAGCGCCCTGAGAGAGCTTACCGAGCGCCATAAGCTCGGCGGCGGAGCTGATAACGTAGGGCTCCTCCTCCGTGCCGATCCCATCCGTGTACCAGCCGTAATCCGGCTCGATCTCATCGGCGGCAGCTCCAAAAGCAAGCATACCTGCGCAGAGAGCAGCCGCAAGGCAGATGGCAAGCAGCCTTCTTTTATTTGCAGTCTTCATTTCTTCAATCTTCCTTTCCCGGGTATCAGAATTTATTGAATTTCGACCACCGTGCAAACATTTACGTATTCTACTCGGCGATTTATATAATATACCACAATGGACGATATATTTACAACGGCTAAACTGTCGAAATCGACCCCTTGCGGATTACGTTTTTTGTACAATAGCACAAGCTCGCCATCATGCGATTTCCTTGTGCACAAAAAAATGCTCCCCGACTTTGCGTCGGGGAGCTTCGTTAAGCGTTTTGGCGGGATTACTCGTTGTAGAGGGCGATGAGCTTCTTGAGGTGCTCGTAACGCTCCTTCGCGGTATCCTCGTTCTTCTGGAAGAGGACGGCGGCGCGATCCGGGAACTCACGGGTGAGTCTGGAGTAGCGGGCCTCGTTCATCAGGAACTCCTGATAGCCGCCAGCGGGCTCCTTGGAGTCGAGGGTGAACTTCTTGCCTGCGGGAGCGGCGGGGTTGAAGCGGAAGTTGTTCCAATAGCCGCAGTCGACAGCCTTCTTCATTTCCTTCTGGCAGTTTATCATGCCGCCCTTGATGGAGTGCATCTCGCAGGGAGCGTAGCCGATGATGAGGGAGGGTCCGGGATAGGCCTCGGCCTCCTGGATGGCCTTGATGGTCTGAACGGGGTTAGCGCCCATGGCGACCTGAGCGACGTAGATGTAGCCGTAGCTCATGGCGATCTCGGAGAGGCTCTTCTTCTTGATCTCCTTGCCGGCGGCCGCGAACTGAGCGACCTGGCCGATGTTGGAGGCCTTGGAGGCCTGTCCGCCGGTATTACTATAGACCTCGGTGTCGAATACGAAGACGTTTACGTCGTTGCCGGAGGCGAGGACGTGGTCAACGCCGCCGAAGCCGATATCGTAAGCCCAGCCGTCGCCGCCGAAGATCCAAACGGACTTCTTGGCGAGGTATTCCTTCTTTTCGAGAACGGCCTTAGCCTTGTCGGAGCCGTTAGCTTCAAGCTCGGCAACGAGGGCGGCGGTAGCGGCCTTGTTCTTCTCGCCGTCGGCCTTCGTCTCTTTCCAAAGGGCTATGGCGGCCTTGAGAGCGTCGGAGGCGCAGTCGCAGGCGGCTATCTCGTCGAGAAGCTGCTCGAGGCTGTTGCGGATGGCGTTCTGACCGAGGTACATACCGAGGCCGTGCTCGGCGTTATCCTCGAAGAGGGAGTTGGACCATGCGGGGCCGTGGCCGTCCTTATTGACGGTGTAGGGGCTCGTCGCAGCCGGGCCGCCCCAGATTGAGGAGCATCCGGTCGCGTTGGAGATATACATCCTGTCGCCAAAGAGCTGGGTGACAAGTCTCGCATAGCTCGTCTCGGCGCAGCCGGCGCAGGAGCCGGAGAACTCGAGGAGGGGCTTGCGGAACTGGCTGCCCTTGACGGTGCCGTCGATAACGTCTTCCTTCTCGTCGACCTTGGCAACGCAGTAATCGAATACTGCCTGCTGATTAGCCTCGTCCTCCTGCGGGACCATAGTGAGGGCGCCGGTCGGGCACTGGCCGATGCAGACGCCGCAGCCCATGCAGTCGAGCGGGGAGACGGCCATGGTGTAGGTGTAAACGCCCTTGCCCTTGCCGGCCTTGAAGGGAACTATCCTTGCAGCCTCGGGAGCGGCAGCGGCCTCAGCCTCAGTGAGGGCGAAGGGACGGATGGTGGCGTGCGGGCAGACGTAAGCGCAGTTGTTGCACTGGATGCACTTCGTCTCGTCCCAGTGGGGAACGGAAACGGCGACGCCGCGCTTCTCATATGCGGAAGCGCCCTGCTCGAACTGACCGTCCACGTGATCGAGGAAGGCGGATACGGGGAGGGAATCTCCGTCCATCTTGCCCACGGGCTCCATGATATTGCGGACCTGCTTTACGAGAGCGGCGCGGCCCTCGAGAGCGGGAGCCTCGGAAGCGTCGACAGCCTCAGCCCAGTCAGCGGGGATCTCAACCTTGCGGAAGGCGGTGGCGCCGGCGTCGATAGCCTTGTGGTTCATATCGACGACGTCCTGGCCCTTCTTCAGGTAGGACTTCGTGGCGGCGTCCTTCATATAGCGGATGGCGTCCTCCTGCGGGAGAACCTTCGCGAGGGTAAAGAAGGCGGACTGGAGAATGGTGTTGGTGCGCTTGCCCATACCGACCTGAAGCGCGAGGTCGATGGCGTTGATGGTATAGAGCTGGATATTGTTCTTGGCGATATATCTCTTGGCCTCGGCGGGCATATGCTCGCTGAGCTCCTCGTCGTTCCACTGGCAGTTGATCATGAATACGCCGCCGGGCTTAACGTCATTGACCATCTTGTAGCCCTTAACGACGTATGACGGGTTGTGGCAGGCGACGAAGTCGGCCTTGTTGATATAGTAGGGGCTCTTGATGGGCTTATCGCCGAAGCGGAGGTGGCTTATCGTGATGCCGCCGGTCTTCTTGGAGTCATACTGGAAATAAGCCTGAACGTACTTATCGGTGTGGTCGCCGATGATCTTGATGGAGTTCTTGTTGGCGCCGACGGTGCCGTCGCCTCCGAGGCCCCAGAACTTGCACTCGATGGTGCCCTCAGCGGCGGTGTTGGGCGCGTTCTTATCCTCCTCAAGGCTCATATTGGTAACGTCGTCCACGATGCCGATGGTGAACTGGCGCTTGGGCGCGTCCTTCTTGAGCTCGGAGTAAACGGCGAATACGCTTGCGGGGGGCGTATCCTTGGAGCCGAGGCCGTAGCGGCCGCCGATAACGGTAACGTCGGTCTTTCCGGCGTTGGCCAGGGCGCTGACAACGTCGAGGTAAAGAGGCTCGCCGAGAGCGCCGGGCTCCTTGGTGCGGTCCATAACGGCGATCTTCTTCGCGGTCGCGGGAATGGCCTCAAGAAGCTTTTCGGTAGAGAACGGGCGATAGAGGCGGACCTTGATAAGGCCGACCTTCTCACCGTGGGCGTTGAGGTAGTCGATAACCTCCTCGGTAACGTCGCAGAAGGAGCCCATGGCGATGATGACGCGGTCTGCGTCGGCGGCTCCGTAGTAGTTGAAGAGCTTGTAGTCGGTGCCGAGCTTTGCGTTGACCTTGTCCATATACTCCTCGACGACGGCGGGGAGCTTCTCATAGTACTCGTTGCAGGCCTCGCGGTGCTGGAAGAAGATATCACCGTTCTCGTGGGAGCCGCGCATCGCGGGACGCTCGGGGTTAAGAGCGTGCTTGCGGAAGGCGGCGACGGCGTCCATATCGCACATCTCCTTGAGATCCTCGTAATCCCAGATGGCGATCTTCTGGATCTCATGGCTGGTGCGGAAGCCATCGAAGAAGTTGATGAAGGGTACGCGGCCCTTGATGGCGGCGAGGTGGGCGACGGGAGCGAGGTCCATGACCTCCTGCACGTTGCCCTCGGCGAGCATGGCAAAGCCGGTCTGGCGGCATGCCATAACGTCGGAGTGGTCGCCGAAGATGTTGAGCGCGTGGCTCGCTACGGTACGGGCGGAGACGTGGAACACGCAGGGCAGGAGCTCGCCGGCGATCTTGTACATATTGGGTATCATCAGGAGAAGGCCCTGAGACGCCGTGTAGGTCGTGGTGAGAGCTCCGGCGGCAAGCGAGCCGTGTACCGTGCCGGATGCGCCGGCCTCGGACTGCATCTCGCAGACCTTTACTGTGGTGCCGAAGATGTTCTTCTGTCCGGCTGCCGCCCACTGGTCAACGTAGTCCGCCATAGGGCTGGAAGGGGTGATCGGATAGATACCCGCAACCTCGGTAAACGCATAGCTCACGTACGCGGCCGCGTTGTTACCGTCCATAGATTTAAGTTTTCTTCCCATTCTCTTTTCTCCTTACTGTATAAAAGTTAGTTATGAAAAGCCTTCAAAGGAGCCCCGCGCCCGGACTGGGCGCATAAACTCACTATCTACTTGATTTTAACACTTTTTATTTGCATTGTAAATAGAAATAAAGCGCCTGCCGCCAATAAATTAATAGTATTCGCCGAATAAGGCTCACAGGGCTAAGCCCGTCGTAATGAGCAAAAGAGCGGCGAGATATCCCAGCATAACGAAAAAATGCTTTCCGGGGATAAGCGACCTGTTTCTGTGGAAGCGCACGAAAAGCAGAAGGCAGTCGGATACGTAGAAAAACGCTGCGCCGATGAGAATGAGAAGCGATCCCGCGCCTCCGAGCGCGAGGAAGCGGCGGAGAGCGAAAGCGTTCATCACCCCGTTCAGCGCAAGATACGCGCCGAGCGGGAGAGCGAGCCCCTTCGGTATACCGTCCCTGACCGAAAAAGTTAACGTAACTGCAATGCCGCCGAGGACGGAAGCCTCGAGAGCGGGGATGAGAAACGGAGCGCCGGAAGTCCCGCCGGAGAAGGCAATAATGAAGAGAACATGAGCCGCAGTGAACGCCACGCCTCCCAGAGCGAAGGTGAGCTTTCCCTTTGGGATGAGAAGTATATCCCCCAGCCAGCAGGCGGCGAGAGCGGCGGCGAGCGGAAGGCAGACCTTTGTACCGGAGAATAGATACGCAAGGAGCATAAGCGGCGCAAGAAACGGCTTCGTGTACGTTCTGCCCTTTTTGTTATCCATGAGGCTGAAAACGAGATGCGCCGCCGAAAAAGCAGCAAAAAGGATAAGAAATATAAGGCTCAAGCTCTACCTCCTTTCGAGTTCCTGACGCCATTGCGTGGCGGGGCCGTCGATAATTATATGTATCCCCCTGTGCGTCTGCAAAGTCCGTGCTTTGCCTCATACCGTCGTTAAGAGGCGGGATACTCGATTAGTATAAGTATCCCGCCTCGATTTCAGGTCAATTTATTTATAATTCCCAGCTCTCGAGATAGTTCTTCTGCTTCTCTGAAAGCGTGTCTATATGCATCCCGCAGGCTTCAAGCTTGCGGCTTGCCACGTCGTAATCTATCTCATCGGGTATCTCAATAGCCGTTGCGGGCAGTCTTCCCCTGTTGTCGGCGATATATCTCGCGCCGAGCGCCTGGATGGCGAAGCTCATATCCATTATCTCAACGGGGTGTCCGTCTCCGCTCGCAAGGTTTACGAGCCTGCCCTCGGATAGAACGAAGAGGGTCTTCCCGTTTTTGAGCGTATAGCCCTTCGTGCGGCCGTCGCGCCCGTCGCACACGTCTACCGCGTGCTCCCTGAGCCATTTTACGTCCACCTCAACGTCGAAGTGGCCTCCGTTCGACAGGAGCGCCCCGTCCTTCATCTTCTCGAAGTGCCTTTCCGTGATAACGTCGCAGCAGCCTGTCGCGGTGATGAAAACGTCGCCCTCGGCGGCGGCCTCGTCCATCGGCTTGACCTCAAAGCCGTCCATCATAGCTTCGAGCGCCTTTACGGGGTCTATCTCGGTGACGGTAACTCTCGCGCCGAGGCCCTTGGAGCGCATTGCTATGCCCCTGCCGCACCAGCCGTAGCCCGCGACGACGACGTTCTTCCCGGCGACTACGAGATTCGTAAGCCTGTTTATCCCGTCCCAAACGCTCTGACCGGTTCCGTACCTGTTGTCGAAAAAGTGCTTGCACTTTGCGTCGTTCACGGTGAGCATCGGGAACTTCAGCGCGCCCTCTCTCGCCATAGCCTGAAGGCGGATTATGCCCGTCGTCGTCTCCTCGCAGCCGCCGAGTATGTTCGGAACGAGCTCCGGGAGCTTTGAGTGGATAAGGCTCACAAGGTCCGCTCCGTCATCGATAACGATGTTCGGCCCGTGCTCAAGAGCTTTGAGCATATAGTGCTCGTACTCCTCCATTGTGCAGCCGTAGGTCGCGAAGACCTCGACCCCGCCCTTTACGAGAGCGGCGCAGACGTCGTCCTGAGTGGAGAGAGGATTAGAGCCGCAGACTCTCACCTCTGCGCCGCCCGTGGCGACGACGCGGCATAAAACGGCGCTCTTAGCCTCAAGATGGAGGCAGACTGAGATCTTGAGCCCCTTGAAGGGCTTATCCCGCAGAAACTCGGCCTCGATGCTGTTAAGAAGGGGCATATACCTCTTCGCCCAGGCCATCTTTTTCTCTCCCGATTCCCATAAATTTATATCGCGTATCTCGCTCATACCGTCCTCCTGAACGTAATTATTTTCTGTCCCGATTTTATCATTTTCCCCTAAAGATGTCCATATATTTTTTCGCGGTCTGACCTCTTTCGCCGCGCGAACGTGGTATGATTTTCCGGCTGGGAGGGATGTGCTTGAGAGTTTTGTATCCGGACGAGATTTTTATCGTAAACGCCCTTGCGGACTACGTGCTATTGATTCTGACAGCCCGCGTGACGGGGGGCGGGGTAAAGCGCGTTCGCGTCGTTTTAGCCTCCGTCCTCGGCGGGGCATATTCCGTACTAGCCGCCCTGAACGGCGGCTTTTTCGCCTCGCCCGTCCCGGCTCTCGCCGCCGCCGTAGTGATGGCGCTCACCGTGTTCGGCGGAAAGAAGAGCTTCGCCCGCCGTCTGTTCTGCTTTCTCGGCCTCTCGGCGGCCTTCGGCGGCATACTAACCGCAGTCGGCGGCGGGCTCGGCGGCGGGAATATGAAGCTTTTCGCCGCCGCCTTCCTCGTCTCGTGGGCGGCCTTCGCCTTTTTCCTTCGGGGCGGGGCAAAGAGCGTCGCCCTCCGAAGGGTCGAGGATATCGAGATAGGTCTCGCCGGGCGAAAAGCAAAGCTCCGCGCTCTTATCGACACGGGCAACGACCTGCGCGACCCAGTCTCCGGCAGGCGGGTGATAGTGACGACGGCGGACGCCGTCTCAAGCCTTTTCGAGCCCGGGGCGGCGGCGCTTCTGAAAAGCGGAAAGGACCCCGTTTCACTTTTGCCGGAGCTTTCGGAGAAGACCGGTCTGTGCTTTTCCCTCGTCCCCTACCGCTCTCTCGGGGTGGAGAGCGGCCTTATTCTCTGCTTTCGCCCCGATTTTGTCTCCGGGCGGAGCGATCTGCCGCTCGTCGGCGTCGCCGCCGGACTGAATATTGAAGGAGGAGGTTATTCGGCAATAGGCTATTGCTGAAGCATATTATGAAGCTTATCTTACTTTTAAAAAAGCTGTTCTGCACGGAATCCCTTTTCTACGTCGGCGGAAGCGACGACCTGCCGCCCCCGCTATCCCGCGAGGAGGAGGCAAAGGCGATAGCCGAGCTTATCGCTGGCAGCGAGGAGGCGCGCCGCCTTCTCATCGAGCGCAACCTCCGCCTCGTCGTCTACATAGCGAAGCGCTTTGAGAACACGGGCGTAAATATCGAGGACCTGACCGGAATCGGCGCCGTCGGACTTATCAAGGCTGTCAATACGTTCAATTCGGATAAAAACATCAAGCTCGCGACCTACGCCTCGCGCTGCATAGAAAATGAGATACTTATGTTCCTTAGAAAGGCCGCAAACCGCCGCGCCGAGATATCCATATCCGAGCCGCTAAATACGGACTGGGACGGAAACGAGCTCCTGCTCTCCGACATTCTCGGCACAGACGGCGACTCCGTGTTCGAGCCGCTAGAGGACGACGTGGACCGCCAGCTCCTTGCTGACGCCCTTTCGATACTCGGAGATCGCGAGCGGGAGATAATCTCCCTCCGCTTCGGTCTCGGCGGCGGAAGAGAGCTGACGCAGAAGGAGGTCGCAGACCGGCTCGGTATATCGCAGTCGTATATCAGCCGCCTCGAAAAGCGCATCCTCGTCCGCCTCCGCCGCGAGATAATGAGAAAATTATAACGCCCACTTGCAAGACTAATGCTCCCGTGTTATAATGCGAATAGTTAGTTATCTCTAACTATTCTGTCTGCATAGAATAGAGTGACATAAAGGGAGGGTGAGGAACGGATGAACGCTGAAGTGATCAAGGGGATAATGATACCCTTTTTAGGGACTGCGCTCGGCGCGGCCATGGTGTTTTTTATGAAAAAGTCGCTCGGCGCGATGGTGCAGAGGGCGCTTACGGGTTTCGCGGCGGGGGTGATGGTGGCGGCGAGTGTTTGGAGCCTCATCATACCCGCGATCGAGCAATCTGAGAATATGGGCTCCTTTGCCTTCATGCCCGCCGTCGTCGGCTTCTGGGCGGGCGTGCTCTTTCTTTTGGCGCTCGACGGGCTTATACCGCATCTGCATATGATGAGTGAAGAGAGCGAGGGGCCTAAAACGAGCCTTGCGCGGACGACAATGCTCGTCCTGGCTGTCGTACTGCACAATCTCCCCGAGGGAATGGCAGTCGGCGTAGTTTACGCGGGCTGGCTTCAGGGCTGGGACGGTGTGACGCTCGCGGGCGCTCTCGCCCTTGCCATCGGCATCGCGATACAGAACTTCCCCGAGGGCGCGATAATCTCGATGCCGCTCCACGCCCAGGGCGTAAGTAAGGGCAAGAGCTTCGTTTACGGGGTGCTCTCCGGAGCAGTGGAGCCTGTCGGCGCGTTTCTGACGATAATAGCCGCCCGCTTCGTCACCGCGCTCCTGCCCTACCTTCTCTCCTTCGCCGCCGGGGCGATGGTCTACGTGGTAGTCGAGGAGCTTATCCCCGAGATGAGCCACGGGAAGCACTCGAACGTCGGAACGATAATGTTTGCCGCCGGCTTTACGGTAATGATGGCGCTCGACGTGGCGTTAGGATAAAAAAAGTCTTTACAACTCAAAAAAGTGTGGTATAATAACTGAGCAAACGAAATTAGAGCTTAATAAGGGCTTGTAGCTCAGTTGGGAGAGCGCACGGTTCGCATCCGTGAGGTCGAGAGTTCGAATCTCTTCAGGTCCACCATCAAAAGGGTACGAAAAAGATGTACCCGGCAAAAAGCCCGAGTTTATCGGGCTTTTTTGCTACCCAAAGGCCGTTTTTCGAAGTTTCAAATTCGTAGATGAAAAAACGGCTTTTTCCCTTTGAAGATAGATACGAACCCAGGTAACAACTGAATACAGAACAAGGACGGCAGATAGTAACAGACACTACCTGCCGATTTTTGTTGCCCACGGAGCCAATCGTTTTGAAAAGAAACGGTTGGCTCTTTTTTTATTTCACAAACAAAGGAGCAAGACGATGATCTTTTCAGATTCACCGAGTCAGAAAGCCCTCGAGCGGATGATGACGCAAATAAAGGGCTTCCCCCCACGAGGCAGCGGCGTGATGGTTTTGTGCCGTTTTGAATACACGACAGAAATGTGCGACTGCCGTCTGTGCCTCTATTACAACAGAAAGAAAAAATGCACAGTCAGCCAATGCCCATGCATCGAAGAACGAATCATTGCCGGAGCTGCAGACCGATCTGAGGTTATGGCTGAGACAATGAAGAACATCCACAACGCCGCCTTTCACAGACGGCTCAATCAATTCATCAATGAAAGCGAGGAACTCCTTATGAACTTCAGAAACGA
>ONGN01000134.1 GCA_900317385.1 uncultured Eubacteriales bacterium | reverse complement strand
TGCAGTTTTTGATCCATTTTTCCGGCGAAATCAGCCTGCCGATGGCTTATCAGCACGCAGCGCAGAGCATGCTTTACGCGGCTCTCGGGGCTGAGCCGGAGTATCAGGCCTTTCTCCACGACAGCGGAAAAAGCGTCGGCGGGCGCAGCTTCAAGCTCTTCACCTTCGGCAGGCTCGAGGGCAGGTTCAGGGCGGAGAACGGACTTTTGAATTTTAAAAACGGGCTCTCCCTCGAAGTGCGAAGCCCCGATCCGCAGTTTATCCGCCTTCTATGCGAGAGCTTCCGGGCGGGAACGGTACACACGCTCTGCGGAACGGAGCTTTCGGTGGCGCGCTCGGAGCTTTCCGACAGGCGGATCATCGGCGACGAGCTTGAGGTAGAAATGCTCTCGCCCGTGACTGTTTACACCACGCTCAGCACAGGAAAAACCGTCTACTTCTCCCCTGATGAGTCGGATTTTTACAGGCTCATAGCGGAGAACGCGGAGCGCAAATGGCGCAGCGTTTTTGATGCTCCGCCTCCGGGCGAAGTCAGCGTTGAGACGATCGGGGTCACGCCTCGCGACAAGGTCGTAACGAAGTACAAGGGGACGCTCGTGACAGCCTGGATGGGAGAATACCGGCTTTCCGGGCCGCCCGCTCTGCTCGACCTACTCTATAACACGGGGCTCGGGGCAAAAAGCTCCCAGGGCTTCGGTATGTTTGAGCTTATATGATATATAAGGGGGACGCGCTGTGGCTGCGGTAAACGGGATCAGACAATTCGACAGGGTGCGAAAGTACCTTGAAAAGATATACCTCTACGGGTTTTTCGGAAGAGAGGACTTCAAGCGCCTCGGGCTCGGCAGCGCCAAGGACTACGACTACGCCATTTCGCTCATCAAAGAGCTCTTTCCCGAGATCGACGACGGCGCCTTCTGGAAGGACAGGAAAAAGTTCCCCCGCGTTATGCGGCAATACGTCGAAAGCGCGAACAATAAGATGGCGGACGCGTATTCGCTCTGCTCATCAGACACGGAGGAGATCTGTCTGACGGCGGCGATACTTGCTTCACTCGCGAACAGCGGCAAGGGGCTGGCGGATCTGTCTTCCGCCGTGCCTCAGGGCGACGATACCGAGACGGATAAATATAACACCTTGCGGAGACGGGTGATCGCGCTTACTGAGGCGGGATATATAAAAAAAGACCGCAGGACGTTCGAGCTCTCCGAAAACGTTCTCGCAAAGCTCAGCGACGGGGAGCTTAAAAGGCTTTGGTCGCTGATCGCTCTTGAAAAGGGCGTCAGCTTCCCCCGCGTCGCGGGCAGCTTTCTTGTAAGCAGCATCGAGCGGACTATGGTAAGCCGCGGGCTCGAGCCGCCGGAGCAAATTCCCTTTCTTCTGCGCAGCAACGTAAACAGAAACGTGTTTGACGAGGATCTCGTTTACACCCTGCTCGAAAGTATAGCGGAGCGCAAGGACGTTGAGCTCACAACGGCAAGAGGGAGCTTCACCGTCACCCCGTCCTCGCTAAGGGTCGACGCCCGCCTCGGAAGGTGGTATTTGATCTTCGGCGGCGACGAAATGCCCGGCATCATCAGGGTAAGCTCGATAAGAAAAGCCGAACCGGTAAACGTCAGGGATCAGGCAGAGCGCGAAAAAAGAGCCGCCGAGGCTGAGGCGGCGCTTCAGAGAAGCCAGGCGCCCCGCGGCTCGAACTACATCATCATGGCGGGATACCCGCAGATAGACCACTCGAAACCGAAGCCCGCCATCGAAAGCGACGAAGAGTACCGTATCGTCCTGAAAGAGGAGCAGGCGCGTTTCAACGAGCTAGAGCTCGAGATGTACCAGAAGCGCGTTCCGCTCATGCTGATGTACGAGGGTTGGGATGCCGCCGGCAAGGGCGGCAACATCAAGCGTGTCGCGCAGGCGATCGACGCACGCGCCTACACCGTCTATCCCTCGCCGGCTCCCACCAAGCCCGAGCTCATGCATCCGCATCTCTGGCGCTACTGGACCAAATTGCCCCGTGCAGGCCATGTGGGCATCTACGATCGCAGCTGGTACGGCCGTGTACTCGTGGAAC
>ONGN01000009.1 GCA_900317385.1 uncultured Eubacteriales bacterium | reverse complement strand
TCTCCCAGACGGATGAGAGGCAGGCGGTCTCCGTCGTCATAACGTCGACGCCCATTCTGTAGTCCATAGGCAGGGACGCGACGCCGGGGCCCGCGAATTCGATTACCTTGTTCTTAACGAAACCGTTATCGTAAACGGCGCCGCAGAGAGCGATCGCAACGTCCTGCGGGCCAACGCCGTGGCCGGGCCTTCCCGTAAGCCAGCATAGGATGACCTCGGGCTCCTTTATATCGTAGGTATTCTCAAGAAGCTGCCTTACTATCTCGGGACCGCCTTCTCCGACGCCCATCGTGCCGAGAGCGCCGTACCTCGTGTGGCTGTCGCTTCCGAGGATCATTCCGCCGCCGAAGGCAAGCTTCTCTCTCGCGTACTGGTGGATAACGGCGAGATTAGCCGGAACGTAGATACCGCCGTATTTCTTCGCGGCTGAGAGGCCGAAAACGTGGTCGTCCTCGTTTATAGTTCCGCCGACTGCGCAGAGGCTGTTGTGGCAGTTCGTGAGAACGTACGGCACGGGAAAACGCTCAAGCCCCGATGCGCGAGCCGTTTGGATTATTCCGACGTAGGTTATATCGTGAGAAATAAGGCTGTCAAATTTTATTCTAAGCCTGCCCTTTTCACCTGATCTGTTATGCCCGGAGAGAATGGAGTACGCGATAGTCTTATTTCTGCCGCCCGAGCTCTCGCATTTTACCGGCGCGCCGCCCTCTATCCTGACCTTGCTGTCCGTTAACCTTATCATTACTTTCGTCCTTCCGTAGTTAATGTACAGAGTATACATTATTTAGCTTAAATTCGCAACATATTTGCAATTAATTTTTTTCGAATTGCAAATTTTAACGAAGACTGCGCATAAATAAGCTTGCAGTTTGGCTGAAATGCATAATTTAGAAAAATCGCTTGCAATTTTTGCATATATATACTATAATAGCCGCATTATTGCAAGGGGTGAAATGCATTGAACGAGAAAAGTGAAATTTTGAACGAATACGTCGCTTCATTCTGCGGCGATCTTAAAGAGAGATACGCGATAAATTACGGCGCCGGGCAGTACAATCTCAAGCGCGGACTTAGAAACGCGGACGGCACCGGAGTTTTAGTCGGCTTTACCAAGGTGGGAAGCGTTCAGGGCTATATGGTGGAGGACGGCGCTCCCGTGCCTATTCCCGGAAAGCTCTACTACCGCGGTTACGACGTTATGGATATAGTAAACGCCCACGCGCAGGACGGCACCTTCGGCTATGAGGAGGTCGCATATCTTCTGCTTATGGGCAAGCTTCCGACCCACGAGCAGTTCCGCAGGTTTGACACCGTTTTATCCCACGCGAGGATCCTGCCGGACGGCTTTACGGAGGATATGATAATCAAGGCGCCGAGCAAGAACATTATGAACAAGCTCGCGAGAAGCGTTCTCGCTCTTTACTCATATGACGACAATCCGGACGACACCTCGATTGAGAATCTGATGCGCCAGTCGATTGAGCTCATCGGCCGCTTCCCCATCATCGTCGCGAACGCTTACGCTGTTAAGCGCCACTATTTCGACGGGAAGAGCCTTTATATCCACGTTCCCAAGGAGGAGCTCTCGGTCTCGGAAAACTTTTTGAGGATAGTCAGAAAGGACAAGAGCTACACCCGCGAAGAGGCTCTGCTTCTCGACATAATGCTGATGCTCCATGCCGAGCACGGCGGCGGTAACAACTCTGCCTTTACCTGCCGCGTTCTCTCCTCCTCCGGCACCGACACCTATTCCGCTATAGCTGGCGCGGTCGGCTCGCTCAAGGGCCCGCTCCACGGCGGTGCCTCCAAAAAGGTAATGGATATGTTCAACGACCTCAAAGCAAACGTTAAGGACGTTAACGACGACGACGAGGTGGCGCACTATCTCGGAAAGATCTTAGACGGAGAGGTATTCGACGGCGCGGGAAAGATCTACGGTCTCGGTCACGCCGTTTACACGATGTCCGATCCCAGAGCCGAGGCACTGAAGAAATACGCGCAGAAGATGGCCGAAAACACCGGAAAAATCGACGATTTCCTCCTTATGGAGACTATCGAGCGGCTCGGAATACCGATGATCATGGACAGAAAGGGCATTACGATGCCGATGTGCGCAAACGTCGATATGTATTCAGGACTCGTTTACACGATGCTGGGCATACCCGAGGATCTTCTCACTCCCCTCTTTGCCATCGCCCGCATTGCAGGCTGGTGCTCGCACAGAATCGAGGAAGTCCTCACCGGCGGAAGGATAATCCGTCCCGCTTACAGAAGCGTTGCGAAAAAGCAGGTCTACGTTCCCATGGAAAAAAGAAAATAACGATTTCAGAGCGGGGCATCGTCCCCGCTCTTTTTCTTGACATAAGGGCGGCAGTAAATTAAAATATTATTATACCGAAAATAGAGGTGCGGATATGAAATCCAAAGTATTTTTCACAAGAAAAATCACCCCCGAAAAAATGATTGAGCTCTATCACCTTCTCGGCAAGGAGCTCACCGGAAACGTCGCCGTAAAACTCCATTCGGGTGAAAAGGGAAACCAGAATTTCCTGCGCCCCGACTTTATGCGCCCGATGATTGAGGAGGTCGGCGGCACCGTAGTCGAGTGCAACACGGCTTACGGCGGCGAGCGCAACACGACTTTAAAGCACGAGAAGCTTATCGAATACCACGGCTGGACGAAGCTCTTTAAGGTCGATATTATGGACGCCGAAGGGCCTGATATTGTGGTTGACATTCCTAACGGAAAGGCGATAAAGGAAAACCGACTCGGTAAAAACATTGCAAATTACGATTCGATGCTCGTTCTCTCCCACTTCAAGGGTCACCCCATGGGCGGGTACGGCGGAGCCTTGAAGCAGCTTTCAATCGGCTGCGCTTCTTCTGCGGGAAAGAGCATCATCCACTCCGCCGGAGTAACCGACGATCAGAACGTCGTTTGGGACAACGTCGCCCCGCAGGATAGCTTCCTCGAGGCCATGGCGGACGCCGCGGGCAGCGTCGTTGAGCGTTTCGGCGGCAATATGGCGTTTATAAACGTGATGATGAACTTAAGCGTTGACTGCGACTGCTGCGCTATCGCCGAGGATCCCTGCATGAGGGATATCGGCATTCTCGCCTCCCTTGACCCCGTCGCTATAGATCAGGCCTGCATCGACCTCGTTTACGCCGCGACAGACGACCCCGGGCAGGCGCACTTTCTCGAGAGGATCGAGAGCCGCCACGGAATACACACTATCGAAGCGGCGGCTGAGCTCGGCTTCGGCAGCCGTGAATATGAACTGATAGAGGTTGATTGATATATGGATAGCGCTGAGCTTCTCCGCTCGATGCGTCTTTTTCTCTTCGATATGGACGGGACGCTATATCTCGGCGACGAGCTTTTCCCATTTACGAAGCCGCTTCTCAAGGCTATCAGAGACAGCGGCGCTACCTATCTTTTTATGACGAACAATTCCTCAAAGAGCGTTGAGGACTACGTTAAGAAGCTCTCTCGCCTCGGAATTGACGCGGACAGAGAGGATTTTATAACCTCGTCTCAGGCAACGGCGTATTATCTTCACAGGCACTACGAGGGCAAAACTCTCTACGTCTGCGGAACGGAGAGCCTGAAGGAAGAGCTAAGGCGCGAAAGCTTTGCGCTCACGGAGGATTTAGAAAAGGTCGAGGTCGTTGTAACCGGCTTTGATACCGAGCTCACGTTCAAGAAGCTTTGGGACGTAAGCTGGCTTCTGACAAAGAATCCTGATATACCCTATATCGCGACGAACCCGGATCTCGTCTGCCCCACAGAGTTCGGTTACGTACCCGACTGCGGCTCCGTCGCGATAATGATAAAAAACGCCACCGGACGCGAGCCAGTCGTTATCGGTAAGCCCTCGCCCCTTATGCCCGAGCTTGCTATGGACAGGCTCGGTTTTATGAAAAGCGAGACCTGCGTTATCGGCGACAGGATATATACCGACGTTAAGAGCGGGCTGAACGCGGGCATAACCGGAATACTCGTTATGAGCGGAGAGACGACGGAGGAGATACTTGCCGCAAGCCCCGACAAACCCGACCTCGTTTTGCGAGACGCCGGCGAGATTTTAAAAGCTCTAAAGTAATAAACCTTTACAAAAGGGATAAAACGGTGTAAGATATAGAAAGCATCGCCGTTTTATCCCTCTAATTTTGTGCAAAACGGCGGAAGGGAGTAAAACAAAATGGCTCGATCAAAAGCTTCCGGCAGCGGCGGCCTGCGCCTTAATTACAAGCGCACCGCTCTTATCGGCTTCGCATTTTTCGGCATTCTCCTTCTTTGGCAGGTTTACGATTCCTGGTGTCCAACCTTCCTCACTGACATTTTCGCCCAGGCGTTGCACGGGATGAATTCCGCCAAGCTTAAGGAGAGCGGCAATATGGACGCTATCCTTGAGGTGCAGTGGCTCGTCGGTATCGTGATGGCCTGCGATAACCTCGCCGCTCTGATACTGCTGCCGATCTTCGGCTCGATCTCCGATAAGACGAAAACGCCCATCGGAAAGCGTATGCCCTACATACTCACCGGCACCCTCGTATCCGCCGTGGCTTTCCCCTTCATTCCCCTCTTCTATCACAATAACAACATCGTCGGAATGATCATTATGATGGCGATCGTTCTTATGTTTATGATGATGTACCGCAACCCCGCCGTTGCGCTTATGCCGGATATCACTCCGAAACCGCTGAGAGCCAAGGCGAACGGCATAATCAACATTATGGGCTATTTGGGCGGCGCCTTTGCCACCGTTCTCGGCATCTTCCTTAAACTATCGGACTATATAACGAAGGAGCGCAACCTCTGGGTAATCGAGATTCCCTTCATCATAGCCTCCGTACTCATGGTGATTTCCGCCTTCGTGCTGTTTGCAGCGATCAAGGAGAACAAGCTCCACGAAGAGCTCAAGGACGAGATGGAGCTCGGCGAGCGTCTTGCCGCCGTTGAGGATAAGATCGAGGACGACGTGCCTTCTGTGGTTCATGGCGGATAACGCCATCGGAACGTACATCGGAAACTACGTTATCTACCATATGGGCTCGGCCTCCAGCGCGACCTCTACCCTCACGATCGTCGGCGGGCTTGCGTCGGTTATCGGCTTTGCCATAGCGGGCTTTATCGCCGATAAGATCGGAAGAAAGTGGACGATCTCAACCGGTCTTTCAATCACCGTTATCGCCCTTCTCATTATGTGCTTCGTCGCTCCCTCTTCAGCTCAGACGGCAGACGGGTATAACAAGCTTCCCTCCCTCCTCTTCGCCGTTTGGGCTATCAAGGGCTTCGGAATGGCTCTCGTTCACAACTGCTCCTTCCCGATGGTCGTTGAGCTCTCCTCCTCAAAAACGATTGGAAAGTTTACCGGTTTTTACTACGCCGCCTCGATGTCCGCGCAGACTGTCACGCCCGTGCTTCTCGGGCTCGTATTCCGCCTATCCCGCGCATGGCAGGCTCTGCCCGTCTATTCGACCATCCTCTTCGCGCTGAGCTGCGCCGTATTCACCCTGCTCGTTAAGAATATCAAGGCTAAAAAACTTGAAAACGTAAAGGGTCTTGAGGCGCTTGGCAGTGACGACTGATAAGGAGATACCATGAAAAAATCAACGAAATTCGTGCTTGGCGCACTCGGCTGCGCCGCAGCCGCTGCCGGGCTGGCCGCACTTGCCGTCGCACCCGGAAAGGCGGACGAAGCTGAAAAGGCAAAGTTTTACGGGCGTAACTTCGCGCACAGGGGTCTTCATTCCTACGATAAATCAGTCCCCGAAAACTCCCTCGCCGCCTTTCGTCTCGCCGTAGAGGCGGGGTACGGGATGGAGCTTGACGTTCAGCTATCAAAGGACGGGAAGGTCGTGGTTTTCCACGACGACGATTTAAACCGCGTATGCGGCGTCGATAAGCGCGTCGACGAGCTTACGTTTGACGAGCTTCGCGAATTAAAGCTCTGCGAAACTGAGGAAGTCATTCCCCTCTTTTCCGAGGTGCTCGACCTCGTCGCCGGGCGTCAGCCGATAATCTGCGAGCTCAAGACCGGAAGGCGGAATAACAAGCTCTGGTTTAATAACCAGCTTTGCGAGAAAACTCTCGAGCTTATAGAATTCTACGATGGCGACGTCTGCATCGAGAGCTTTGACCCATTTATCGTGGCCTGGTTCCGTGAGCACGCGAAGCACCTTATAAGAGGCCAGCTCGCCCAGCCCGCGCACTACTATAAGAACGAGGGCTTAAACGCCATTTCCGGCTTCGTTCTCGCCAACACCGTTCTTAACGTGCTCTCAAGGCCGAATTTCATCGCCTATCGCGTCGGCGGGACGGCTCCGGGCGCAAGGCTCTCAAAGGCTCTCGGCGCGATGGACTTTTGCTGGACGAGCCATAACTCCGCTAACGAAGAGGGCCGCGACGCGGTCATCTTTGAGTTCTATAAACCTGAAAGCAAATTTAAATAAGGAGAAAGTTAAATGAAAAAGATTCTTCAAAATTCGCTCATTACCTCACTCGTACTGATCGCTCTGGGCATATTTATGGTGTTAAGTCCTAACACCGCTCTTACCACGATCATAAAAGTTTTCGGCATCGCCATTATTGTCGCAGGCGCCATAACCGTTCTGCTCTACGTCGCGAATAGGGGCGATTCCCGCAACCTTACCTCCCTTGCAACGGGTATTATTCTCATCGTAGCCGGCATCGTTTTCCTCGTTAATCCCGCTGCCATTGAGAAGATTTTCCCGACCGTCGTCGGAATACTTATTATTGTGAACGGAATACTCAACCTGATCGCCTCAATTAAAGCAAAAAAGGAGGGATCTCCCGCCTGGATAGTAGGTCTTATTCTGAGCATCCTCACTATCGCGCTCGGCATTCTGATCCTCTCTCAGCCCCTCTTCCTTATGAATCAGATCGTCCGAATAGTCGGTATCGTGCTGATAGTTACCGGAGTGTCCTTCCTCCTCGCCGGAGCCTGATGCAAGCAAAAAATATCCGCCTCGCTTCGATTTGAAGCGAGGCGGTTTTATTATTCAAAGGTTTCCGAGGTTATCGGCTCAAGACCGAGGTCTTTGAGTTTTTCCTCAGCCTCGGCTGTATGGGCTACGCGGAAGATCATATACGCGTGATCCTCTTCTCTGCCGCCGAGGAAGGAATACATATACTCGATGTTGACTTTGGCCTCTCCTATCCTCTGTAGGAGCTTGAGAAGCCCGCCCGGCTCGTCGGGAACGGCAAAAGCGAGGACAGAGGTGAGTTTGGCGACAAATCCGCCCTCTCTCAGCACTTCCATAGCCGCGGCGTCATCGTCGGTAATAAGCCTTGCTATACCGAAATCCTTCGTCTCTGCAAGAGAAAGAGCGCGAAGGTCGACGTTCTTTTCCGCGAGCAGAGAGGTCATCTCCATAAGAGTACCGGGTTTATTTTCCAAAAATACGGAAATCTGCTTTATGCTCATTCTCCTGCCTCCTTATATTTTGCGGTTGTCGATTACTCGGACAGCCTTGCCTTCGCTTCTGACTATGCTCTTCGGCGCGACGAGCGTAACCTTTGCCTTTATGCCGAGCATCGCGTGGAGCCCGTCCGCGAGCTTCTTCTGCTTAGCGGCAATATCGCCGAGGTCGTCGGTGAACATCTCGGGCGTCAGCTCAACGCGGACCTCGAAGGTGTCAGTGTTGTTTACACGGTCAACGATGATCTGATAATTCGCCCCGTAACCGTTATTGAGAAGCACGGTCTCGATCTGGCTCGGGAATACGTTGACGCCGCGAATGATAAGCATATCGTCAGTGCGGCCTCTCGGCTTCGCCATCTTGACGTGAGTTCTGCCGCAGGAGCATTTCTCCCTCGTGAGGCAGCAGATGTCGCGAGTCCTGTATCTTATGACCGGAAAGGCCTCTTTATCTATAGCGGTGAAAACGAGCTCGCCCCACGTGCCGTCGGGCAGCACCTCTTCGGTGTCGGGATCGATTATCTCAGCGATAAAATGGTCTTCGTTTATGTGCATACCGCTCTGCTCGGAGCACTCGAAAGCGACGCCCGGGCCGGAGAGCTCGGTAAGCCCGTAGATATCGAACGCCTTGATTCCGAGAGTTTTCTCGATGTCCCGGCGCATCTCCTCGCTCCACGCCTCCGCGCCGAAGATACCGGCCTTGAGCGGGATGTCGTCGGGTCCGAGGCCAAGTTCCTTCATTCGCTCGCCGAGATAAGCTGCGTAGCTCGGGGTGCAGCAGATAACGGTAGCGTTAAGGTCCTGGATGAACATTATCTGACGGTCGGTATTGCCTGAGCTTATCGGAATCGTCATACAGCCCAACTTGTGGCTTCCGCCGTTTAGCCCGGCTCCTCCCGTGAAAAGGCCGAATCCGTAAGCTACCTGGCAGACGTCCTCATCGGTAGCGCCCGCGGCGACGAGAGCTCTCGCGCAGCAGTCCTCCCAGAGATCGATATCGTGCTGAGTGTAGAAAGCGACTACTCGCTTTCCGGTAGTGCCTGACGTGGAGTGGATCCTTACGACGTCCTTCAGAGGTACTCCGAGGAGACCGTAAGGGTATGAATCACGAAGATCGTACTTTGAAAGGAAGGGCAGCTTTTTAAGGTCGTCTATCGTCTTGATATCGTCAGGCGTTAAGCCCTTCTCCTCCATTTTCTTTCTGTAGTAGGGAACGCTGTCCCAGACGTGGCGAACCTGCTTTCTGAGCTTTTCGTTCTGAAGCGCCACGATCTCATCCCGCGAGGCGCATTCTATTTCAGGCTGATAGTATCTTTCCATATAGTCTCACGCTTTCCTTCCAAGCTCAAAGGCTTTTTTATTCATCTCCAGGAATTTTGCCGGAACGATAGCCTCTATCGACTCGTTCCACTTCTCGAGCGGAATATCGAAATAGTTGGACAGCCTTCCGAGCAGGACGATATTGACGGCTTTTACCGAGCCCGCCTCCGCGGCGAGGCTGACGCAGTCAAGCGCGTCGACCTTGGCTCCGGCGGCCTTCATCTTTTCCGCAAGCTTCTCCGGGTACTCTGCGGCCCCGGTGATAACGGGCATCGGGTCGATCTTCTGCGTATTGGTGATTATAACGCCGTCGGTCTTAAGGAAAGGAAGCCACCTTGCGGCCTCAAGAAGCTCGAAGGAGACTATCATATCCGCCTCTCCCTTGTCGATGACGGGAGAATAAACCTTGTCGCCGTATCTTACGTAAGTTACGACGCTGCCGCCGCGCTGGCTCATACCGTGTACCTCGCTCACCTTTACGTCGTAGCCCATAGTAAGGAAAAGGTGGCCGAGGAGCTTTGAGGCGAGCAGACTCCCCTGTCCGCCGACGCCGACTATCATAATGTTTTTCGTTTCCATTTTCAGTTCTCCCTTCCCGGCTTCGTTATAGCCCCGAAGCCGCAGAGCTGAGTACAAACGTCGCAGCCGACGCACAGGGTCTCGTCGATAACAGCCTTGCCGTTCTTGATGCTGATGGACGGGCAGCCGATGCGCATACAGCTCTTGCAGTTTCTGCACTTATCCGGATCGACTTTGACGGGCGGATTGTGCTTTACGTTCTTAAGTAGAGCGCAGGGACGGCGGCTGATTATTACGCTCGGCTCCTTGGCGGCAAGCTCTTCACGTATAGCCTCGTCGCATTCCTTAAGGTTATACGGGTCAACGACGCGGACGCGGTTGATTCCAATCGCGCGGCATAGGCTCTCAAGGTCTATCTTGCCCGCGGGATCGCCGCGGAGGTTATAGCCCGTGGTGGGGTTCTGCTGGTGTCCGGTCATTCCTGTGATGGAGTTATCGAGAATAATAACGGTGGAATTGGTCTGGTTATAAGCGATATTAGCAAGACCGGTCATGCCGCTGTGCATAAAGGTGGAGTCACCGATCACGGCGACGGTCTTCCCCTCTGACGCCTCGCCAAGAGCCTTGTTAAAGCCGTGAAGCGACGAGATAGAGGCGCCCATACAGAGAGTGACCTCCATGGCGGAAAGCGGGGCGACGGCGCCGAGAGTGTAGCAGCCGATGTCTCCGAGGACCGTAACCTTGTTCTTCTTAAGGCTGTAGAACAGGCCCCTGTGCGGGCAGCCGGAGCACATAACGGGAGGTCTGGGCGGAATCGCCTCGGAAAGCGTGATGGTCGGCTTTGCATCAAATCCAAGCTTTGAGGCGAGAATGGACTGGCTGAACTCGTCGATATTGGAAAACTTTTCTTTTCCTACGCAGTCGAGCCCGAGGCTCTTGATATGCGCTTCGATGAATCCGTCAAGCTCCTCCACAACGTATAGCTTATCTACGGACGCGGCGAAATCGCGTATCTTCTTCTCGGGCAGAGGCCACACCATACCAAGCTTGAGGACGGGGAACCTATCTCCGGCGACCTCCTTGACGTACTGATAGCTCGTCGAAGAGGTAACGATTCCGATGGAGCTGTCCTTGCCGGGCTCTTCCCTGTTTATGTACGCAGTTTCCGCCCATTCTACGAGCTTCCTCGTGCGCTCCTCAACTATCGGATGGCGCTTTTTCGCGTTGCCCGGCATCATAACGTATTTGGCTATGTTCTTCTCGTATGTCTTCTCGGGAACGATGCGCTCGCCCTTTTCGACCACGCTTTGAGAGTGGGCAACGCGGGTGCACATCTTTATAAGCACCGGGGTGTCGAACTGCTCGCTGAGCTCGTATGCAAGTTTCGCGAAATCGAGCCCCTCGGCTGAATCAGAGGGCTCGAGCATAGGCACCTTGGACGCCATGGCGTGGTGGCGGCTGTCCTGCTCGTTCTGGCTTGAGTGCATTCCCGGATCGTCCGCGACGACGATGACGAGACCCGCGTTCACTCCCGTATAGCTCATCGTATAAAGCGGGTCGGCAGCGACGTTCAGGCCGACGTGCTTCATTCCGCAGAAGCTGCGCTTTCCCGCAAGGCTCGCGCCGAACGCCGCTTCAAGCGCGACCTTCTCATTAGGCGCCCACTCGCAGTAGATCTCGGGGAACTTTGCGGCCTCCTCCGTCACCTCGGTGCTCGGAGTGCCGGGATAGCTTGAAATAAACTGGCATCCGGCCTCGTAGAGCCCCCTCGCTACGGCCTTATTGCCCAACATTAGCTCTTTCATTTCTTTGAACCTCCAAAAGCCCAATTTTGCAATTTAACGCATTATAGCATAAAAGTATTTTTTTGTCCACAGTAATTAATGGCGGACTTGACACAAAAGGCCGGATAGAATATATTTATATAAGATTTTTTGTTCCCGGAGGAAAAAATGGTTGCAAAATTCGCAAAAGAAATGATTATTGAGTCAAGCCGCTGCGATATGAAGGGGCGTTTATCGCACGCGCACGCGTTTTCAATGTTTCAAGATATAGCCGGGGAGCACGCCGATATGATCGGCGTAAGCCTTCCCGCCCTTATGAAGCGGGATCTCTTTTGGCTCACCGTCCGCACCAAGGTGCGCTTTTACAAGCGGCCTTCAATGCTCGAGCCCGTCACGATAATGACGTGGCCAGAAGTTCCCGATAAAGTGCGCGCAAACCGCGATTACGCGATAGCTTCGCCCGACGGCGAGAGGCTTATCGAGGGCAAGACAGAATGGGCGGTGCTTTCTATCTCCGGCGGTCGTCCTCAGCCGATGAAGGATATCTATCCCTCTGAGCTTACGTTCGAGGATGAGGTCGTACTTCCCGAGCCCTTCGTCCGCATAGGCACTGATTTTTCAAAAGCCACTGATTTCGGCGCCTATACCGTTCGATCTACCGATATAGACCTCGGCAGGCATATGAACAATACGGCCTACGTTCACGCTCTTATGGGGCTATTCAACACTTACGAGATCTCCCACCTCGATATCTACGAGATAGAGGTCGCTTTCCGCAGCCCGACCTTTGAGGGGCAGACGATAAAGTATCGCAGGCGGTACAGCGACGGCTTTATTGATATCGGCGGCTTCGTTGAGGATAAGATCGTATTTTTGGCAAGGATAACTCTCCGCAAATAAACATTAGGGAGCAATAAAGATATGAAGCTTATATCCTGGAACGTAAACGGGCTTCGCGCCTGCCTCACTAAGGGCTTTCTCGACTTTATGAAGGACGCCGATCCTGACGTTATATGTCTTAACGAGACAAAAATGAAGCCGGAACAGGCCGATTTTGACCTGCCCGGCTATGAAAGATACTGGAACAGCGCCGATAAGCCCGGATACTCCGGCGTCGCCGTTTTCACTAAGGTCACGCCTCAGTCCGTTTCATACGACTTTGGAGACGATATCCACCGTCACGAGGGACGGGTCATCACGGCAGACTACGGGGACTTTTACCTCGTCTCCTGCTACACCCCAAACTCTCAGGACGGGCTGAAGCGCCTTGACTACAGAATGGTCTGGGAGGACGATTTCCGCGCCTATCTCAAAGAGCTCGACGAAGTTAAGCCCGTTATCCTCTGCGGAGATCTGAACGTGGCGCATGAGGAGATAGATATCAAAAATCCCCAGTCGAACAGGCATAATTCCGGCTTTACCGACGAAGAGCGCGGGAAAATGACCGAGCTCTTGGGCTCCGGCTTCGTTGATTCATTCCGCTTCCTGCACCCAGATACCCGCGACGCTTACTCCTGGTGGAGCTACCGCTTCCATGCGAGGGAGAAGAACGTGGGCTGGCGAATTGACTATTTCATTCTGTCCGAAAGAATCAAGGATAGGATCGTCAGCGCGGAGATACTGTCCGACGTGTTCGGCTCCGATCACTGCCCGGTGCTTTTAGAGATAAGCAATACATAATAGTAACCCACCTGAGCGTTTTTTACCGCTCAGGTGGGTTAATTTATAACTTATTTTCCGTTTGCTTCGTTCTGCTCTCTGTTCTGCGCCATAGCTTCTGCCGCAGCCTTTCTCTTCTTCCTCGAAGAACGGGTGGCGAGCTTGATTATCACTATCGTGATTACCGCAATAACTCCGAGAATTGCGAGCACCGGAAGAGCGACTATCAGCCACTTGAAAGCCCCCTTGAGGAAGCTCCAGACGCCCCTGAGAGAGGCCGCAAGACCGTCGCCTATCTCTTCCCAGTAGGTGCGCTGCGGCTCAACGATGGTCGTAAGCTCCTTTACCTCGGTGATATTTACCGTTACCGTACTGTAATCCACCTGGTTCTGCCAGTTCCTGAGGCGGCTCGTTACGGACTCAATATTATATCGCACCTCTGACAGCCTTGCCTCAAGGTCGATCATATCGGTTACGTTATCCGCCTTTTCGAGCATCGCGAGCAGGCGTTCCTCCTCCACCTTGAGAGTGTTGAGGCGGGACTGGGAATCGTAAAACTGCTCGGTGATATTCTCCGCCCAGTCTCTCTGCTCGGTGACGTTGCCGATGCCGGAAAAGTCATTTATCATAGACTTAAATCCCGTGCTCGGAACGCGGATTACGTACTCGGCGGAGCGGAGTGGGTCGTAGTTATTCCACTTTAATGAATAGCTCTGCCCTGTCACGTAGCTCGATTCGATGAATCCGCCGTAGCTCGATATGAGCGCATTGAGGCTGTCGAGAGTTTTTTCAAACTCGGTGGTCTCGAGCGTTACGCTTGCGGAGTAGATCATCTTCTCGGCAAAGTCCGTATTCGCGCTTGTTCCGCTCGTTGCGGTAAAGCCCTCGGGCATATCCACGCTCTCGTAACCGTTTTCATAGTAGCCATAATCGTAGTCGTATTGCGCTTCAGGTTCAGGCGCGTAGCTCGGCTCTGTCGGGTATGCATATCCCGTAGATTCGGCTGATTTATAGCTGCCGGAGGCACATGACGCGAGAAGGGCCGCGATAACGATTAACGCAAGGATCAATGAAAATCTTTTTTTCATTTCTTTCTCCCCCTTTCGGGTATTGTTACTTAATAGACGCAAAAAAGAGGGAAATGTTCCCTCTTTTTTGGTTACAAATTAATAACAATTATTTACTGCTTCTTGCCCTGGTTGGCAACAGCCTGCATCTTGGCGTTGATGGCGTCCTGGTCGCCGAGGTAATAGTGGTTAACGGCCTTGAAGTTATCGTCGAACTCATAAACGAGAGGAGTGCCGGTCGGGATGTTTACACCGATGATTTCGTCGCTGGTGAGGTTGTCAAAATACTTGACGAGGGCGCGGAGGGAGTTGCCATGAGCCGCGATGATAACGCGCTTTCCGGCCTCCATATCCTTTCTAATTACCTCTTCAAAGAAGGGGACGACGCGCTCAACGGTGGTCTCAAGGCTCTCGTTCGCGGGAAGGAGCTCCTTGGGAACGTCACGGAACATAGCCTGCTTGGTGGCGCTGCGCTCGTCGTTCTCGTCGAGTGCGGGAGGCTTAACGTCGAAGCTGCGGCGCCAGACCTTGACCTGGTCCTCGCCGTACTTCTCGGCGGTCTCGGCCTTATTAAGTCCCTGAAGGGCGCCGTAATGACGCTCGTTGAGCTTCCAGCTCTTGATAACGGGGAGCCAGGCTCTGTCCATCTCGTCAAGGGCGATATTCAGCGTGTGGATAGCGCGCTTGAGGTAAGAGGTATAGCAGACGTCGAAATCGTATCCGTTCTCCTTGAGGACGCGGCCGGCGGCCTTGGCTTCCTCCCTGCCCTTGTCGCTCAGCTCAACGTCGGTCCAGCCGGTGAAGAGATTGAGCTTGTTCCATTCGCTCTCGCCATGACGTACAAGTACAAGTTTAGTCATTATTATTCTCCTTATAAGTTATCTTATTCCTGGTTAGCAGCCGCAATAATGGCAGCAAACTTCGCGGGCACGAGGCTGGCGCCACCGATAAGGCCGCCATCGATATCGGGCTGGGCGAGAAGCTCAGCGGCGTTCTTATCGTTCATGGAGCCGCCGTACTGGATAGTGACGGCGCGGGCGATACGGGCGCCGTAAAGGTCACGGATAACGCCGCGGATAGCGCCGCAGACCTCACCGGCCTGCTCGGCGGTGGCGGTACGGCCGGTGCCGATAGCCCAGATGGGCTCGTAAGCGATAACTACCCTGCGCATCTTCTCGGCGGAGACGCCGGAGAGAGCGGCCTTGACCTGGAGGTTGATCCTCTCAAGGGTAATTCCCATCTCGCGCTCTTCAAGGCTCTCGCCGACGCAGACGATGGGCTGAAGTCCTGCCTCGAGGGCGGCGTGGACCTTCTTATTTACGGAGAAATCGGTCTCGCCGTAATACTGTCTTCTCTCGGAGTGGCCGATGATAACGTACTTAACGCCGAGATCTACGAGCATATTAGCGGCGACCTCGCCGGTGTAAGCTCCCTTCTCGTTCTCGTTAAGGTTCTCGGCGCCGACGGAGATGCGGAGCTCCTTGAACGCCTTGATAGCGGCGGGGAGATCAACGAAAGGCGCGCAGATAACGGTCTCGCACCACTTGGCGCGGGGGGATACGGCCTTGAGCTCGTCAGCAAAGGGCTTAACCTGGCTGGGGAGCATATTCATCTTCCAGTTTCCGGCGATAATAGTCTTGCGGTATTTTCTGTTCATGGCTGAAACACTTCTTTCTTTTATATTAAACCGACTGTTCGGTAAGCATTGAATTACGGTTGAGGGCGGCTTTTGACCGCCCTCGGTTTTAAAGAGCGAAATTATTTATCAAGGAGAGCGGCTACGCCCGGAAGCTCCTTGCCCTCAAGGAACTCAAGGCTGGCTCCGCCGCCGGTGGAGATGTGGGTGATCTTATCGGCAAAGCCGAGCTGCTCGCAGGCAGCGGCGGAATCTCCGCCTCCTACGATGGTGATAGCCTCGGAATCGGCAAGAGCCTGGGCGACGGCTATGGTACCCTTAGCAAGGGTAGGATTCTCGAATACGCCCATGGGTCCGTTCCAAACGACGGTCTTGGCGCTCTTGGCAGCCTCGGCGAAGAGCTCGCGGGTCTTCTCTCCGATGTCAAGGCCCATCATATCGTCGGGAATCTCGCTGGAGGAAACAGTCTCAACGTCGATAGGTCCGTCGATGGGGTCGGGGAAGTTCTTTGCAACGACGGTGTCGATCGGCAGAAGGAGCTTAACGCCCTTCTCCTCGGCTTTTGCCATCATTTCCTTGCAGTAGTCAAGCTTCTCGGAATCGAGAAGGCTGGTGCCTACTCCGTAGCCCTTAGCAGCGAGGAAGGTATAAGCCATACCGCCGCCGATGATGAGGGTGTCGACCTTCTCAAGGAGGTTGGAGATAACGTTGAGCTTATCGGAGACCTTGGCGCCGCCGAGGATGGCGACGAAGGGACGCTCGGGATCGGCAAGGGCCTTGCCCATAATGCCGATTTCCTTCTCGATAAGGAAGCCGCAAACGGCGGGGAGATAGTCGGCTACGCCGGCGGTGGAAGCGTGGGCGCGATGGACGGTTCCGAAAGCATCGGAAACGTAGAGCTCGGCCATAGAGGCAAGAGCCTTCGCGAGGTCGGGATTATTCTTGGTCTCGCCCTTCCAGGCTTCCTCGGTGATCTTCGCAGGATCGGTGCCCTTCTCGGTCTGCTTCTTAACGTAAGCGTCGTAGGTGGCGATGGGCTTGCCCATGTGGCTGCAGGCGATAACGGCGGCGCCGTTATCAAGGAGATACTTGATCGTCGGCAGGGCGGCTACGATGCGCTTGTCGCTCGTGATAACGCCGTCCTTCGTGGGAACGTTAAAGTCGCAGCGAAGAAGGACCTTCTTGCCGGCTACGTCAACGTCCTTAACGGATTTCTTTGCATAGTTCATGATAAATCGCTCCTTTATTATAATTTTCAATGGTAAACGAGCTATTTTGCCGCCATCTCGCCGGTGCCGCTCAGTCCGGGAAAGCCCTGCTGTCTCAGCGCCTCATAGCACATAACGGCGGCTGTGTTCGAGAGGTTGAGGCTTCTTGCGTCTTCTCGCATTGGCAGACGAACGCACCTGTCGCGGTATCTCTCGCGAAGCCAAAGCGGAAGTCCCGCAGTCTCCTTGCCGAAAAGGATCCACGGCTCGCCCGAAAGATCAGCCTCGGTATACTGTCTCGGCGCTTTCGTAGTCGTAAGCCAAAGATCCTTGTCACCGTGAAGGGACAGAAACTCCTCGATGTTCTCGTAAACGGTGATGTCCACCATGGGCCAGTAATCCAGTCCCGCCCGCTTGACGGCCTTGTCCGAAATGTCAAAGCCCAGGGGCTTTACGAGATGGAGCCTCGATCTCGTCGCAGCGCAGGTACGCGCGATGTTGCCGGTGTTGGCCGGTATCTCCGGCTCAACAAGAACAAGATTGACCACCTTGTCACCTCTTCCTCAGTTGGTATATATTGTATAACAAATTTATCCGTATTTCAATAACAATTTGCGGGTTTTAACAAAAAATAAAAACTTTTACATATTTTATAATTAATGTTCGATAAATTCGATATTGCGCTTTTATTGGATAAATGGTAAAATCGGGATATTGAATGACGGAGGAACGTATTATGGAAACCGATAGAAGAATTGCCGCTCTTGAGGGCGACGGCTTTATGCCCCACTGCGGGATAGAGCTCAAGACAGACGATGAGGGTGGCATATATGCTGAGTTTACTATAGGACCGGAGCACAGGAACGCTCACGGGTTTGTGAACGGCGGAATGCTCTTCACCCTTGCCGATATAGCCGGAGGCGCCTGCATAGCTGACCCCGATACGGATATAATGAGTCTTGACGCGGATTTTCATTATTTGAAAAACGTAAAGGCAGGAAAGGTCTATGCACGGCCGCGCATCATTCGCCGCGGGAGAAAGATCGCCGTTGTCTGCGTCGATATTGAATCGGAGGGCGGTATTCTCCTCGCAACGTCGACGTTTACTTACTACACGGCGGAATAATATAAGAATAAAAACCGAGAGGGTCGGGTTTTGGGATGAAAAAGACTTTTAAGAAAAAGCTCATCTGGTTTCTTATACTCAACGCCGGGCTTATCGTAACGGCGGCAGGCATCGCTTTATTCAAAGCGCCAAACCATTTTGCCATCGGCGGGACGAGCGGCCTTGCCATTCTGCTTGCGGAGCTGTTTCCGGCGCTGAATATGGGCACGTTTATGCTTATCACAAACCTTCTGCTCCTCGCCCTCGGTCTTATATTCGTCGGCAAGGATTTTGCTTTCGGAACGGCGTATTCATCGGTAATGCTCTCGGTTTACGTCGCCTTTTTTGAGTTCATCGTTCCCCTGTCCGAGCCGCTGACTCACGATCCGCTTTTGGAGCTTATCTGGGCGGTTATCCTGCCCGCCGTCGGCTCCGCTATCATCTTCAACATCGGCGCTTCGACCGGAGGAACTGATATCGTTGCTATGATACTCTCAAAGCACTCGTCCTTCCCTATCGGCATGTCGCTTTTGGCGAGCGATGCTTTGATCACCGTGGCGACGTTTTGGCTTTTTGACGTTCCTACCGGGCTCTACTGTATGCTCGGGCTAATTATGAAGACCTTCCTCGTCGACCTCGTTATCGACGGTATAAACAGCAGAAAGTATATTACCATCATCTCCAAGGAGCCGGAGCTTATCGAGCGCTTTATCATTGATAAGCTGAACAGGAGCGCGACCATATCCGAGGCGGAGGGCGCATATTCGCACCGGCATGAGAAAGTAATAACCACCGTTTTAACGAGGCGCCAGTCAGTGCTTTTGAGAAACTATATCCGCTCGGTGGACAGGCAGGCCTTTATAACCATGGTAAACTCCTCTCAGATAATCGGAAAGGGCTTTTCGGATATATAAGCTTGACTTTGACCGGTGCAGGCTTTATACTTTATGTAAATCAAAGTTAAGAGGCTGAGGCTATTATGAAAAAATGCCCGCATTGCGGCTCGCTCCTTGAGGACGAGGCCACCGTCTGCACGAACTGCGGTACTCCCCTGTCCGGTGAGAGCCGCGAGTACTATACTCAGGATTTCTATTCGGATATCTCGGTTTACGATCACACGCCGGAGTTTTCAAATGACGACGTTTCAGATAACAAGGTCGTATGCATGGCGGCCTATCTGATGGGCGCTCTCGGCATTATTATCGCTTCTGTCGTCGGAAAGGACTCCAAATACGCCCAGTTCCACATAAAGCAGGCGTTGAAAATAACGGTAGTCGACGTGATACTGCTGTTATTCAGTGTGATCTTCGTGTGGACCTTCATCATTCCTATGGTCGCCATAGTCTGCCTCATCATCACCTTCGTTCTAAGGCTGATAGCATTTTTCCAAGTGTGCCGCGGAAGAGCAGTTGAGCCTTCGATTATCAGGGATTTAAGCTTTTTAAGGTAAAGAAAACTTTCAGGGGAGCAAAAAGCTCCCCTGTTTTTATATGCTTATCTCGCCGAAAAGGCTTTTAGAAAAGATCTCTCTGACCTTCTCCGGGTCGTCCGTTCTGCCGAGCGCCCACATCAGCTTTGTTACCGCCGCCTCTGTCGTCATATCCCGCGACTCTATGGCGCCAGTTTTCAGCACTCTCTGCCCCGTCTGATAAAGGGAAAAGTCCGATCTCTCGTAAAGGCACTGGCTGTTAACTACCACGGAAATGCCGGCCCTGCGAGCCTTTTCAAGCTTTTCCACGAGGTTTCGCCTGATAAAATGCAGGCCGCCCGCTCCAAACGCCTCGATAACGAGGCCCTTATACTCAAGGGAAATGAGCATATCGAATATCTCCGGGTCGAGCCCCGGCGTAAGCTTTAAAAGAAATACACGCTTTGAAAGCTCGTCTCTCAATACGCATTCGCCCTCGTAGGAAGGTATGGCGGCATCGTCTATCACGAGACCGCTCCCTGATACTCGGGCTACGAGCGGATGATTAACGCTGTCAAAGGCGGAAAAATCGGTGGTGTGCGTTTTAACGGCGCGGCAGCCAAGGATTACCTTCCTGTCAAACGCGAGGAAAACCCCCGTCCTTCCCGACGCCGCCATGCTGAACGCCGTTCTGAGGTTGTCGATGCCGTCCGTAAGCGGGTGGTCTATCGGGAGCTGAGCCCCGGTCAGCACGACCGGAATCTTAATGCCGAGGAGCATAAACGTAAGGATCGACGAGGTGTAAGCCATAGTATCAGTGCCGTGGCTTATAACGATACCGTCGTAGCTATCCTTCGCCTCATAGACGCTCCTCGCCACGAGCTGCCATTCCTCGGGCTGGATATTGGATGAGTCGAGGTTCAGAATGCTCTTGACGGTCACGTCGTACGTGTTCTTAAGGCTGTCCGGCAGAACCTGAAGCTCGGGGTCGGGCTCTAAGCCCTCTCCCATCAGTCTTGAGGAGATGGTACCGCCCGTAGTTAAAAGAAGTATCCTTTTCACTCAAGCATCACCCCGTCGGAACGGTGCTTTTTCCAGACGAGCCTTCCCGCGGCTCCGATACAGAGGGCGATAACGAATATCACAATCTCGGTAGCCCAAACAGGCATAGCACTTGCCGCCAGAACAGAGATGGCGTCGAACGCGGCGTGAATGCCGATCGCGGCAAACAGAAGGCCGGGCTTTTTATACTTGAACGAAAACCACACGAACATTGTAAGCCCGAAATGCGCTATGATCGCGCTTATCCTCTCAATAATTGCGAGCAGCGCCATCGGGACAGTAAGCGCCTCGATAGAGGCTAAGGCGGCGGGGAGCTGATCGCCAAGCTCAGCGCCTAAGCCGGAGTTTATGAGTGACGCCATAACGATCATGCCGAGAGCCCCCGTTATAAGCAGGTACGTAGCCTCAAAGCCGCCGTGTCCCGCGGCGTAAGCGAGAGCGTTTTTATCGTTTTCCATATCCCGCTTGAAAAAGACCTTGAACGCGAGATACCTGCCGAGCTCTTCAAATATGCCCGCCATAAGGCCGCCATAGATAGCGAAAGCGAGCGTGTTCTCCCTCAGTCCCGGGAATATTGACAGAACGACGCCGTGGACAGACCCCTCGAGCATAGTCGCAAATAGAAGCCACGTAAGACCGCCGATGAGAAACGGCTTGATCTTTGTTTTAAGCCTGAGCCTGATAAACACGAGGGCGCAGACAAGTATTATCAGACTGAAAGCAAAATATATCGCAACAGCGATACCGTTAAGCTTGACCATATTAAGCCTCCCTGCAAAATGAAGCGCCCTTTGTCAAGCGATATTGACAAAGGGCGTTAATGCCGATTATTCCTCGGGAACTATCCCGTTCATTGAGCCGCCCGATTTTCCGCCGGAAACGCTGCGGAAGCGGGTCCTTGCCTGACGCACCTCGCTGAGGGCTTCGTTTATGGCCTCCTCGGTGCGCATAAGAGTATCGTCAGCATACTGATTGGCAACGTTGCGAAGCTCGGCGGCGCGGCTCTCGGCGCTGGACAGTATACCGTTAGCCTTTTCCTTGGCTGCGCGTACTATCTCCGTCTCGTCGACGAGCTGGCGGGCTCTCTCCTCCGCGACCTTGCGCATGCTCTCAGCCTCGCGCTTGGCGTTTGCGACGAACTCACTCCTCGCGGCTACGAGCCTCTTCGCCTCGTTAAGCTCGGCGGGAAGCTTCGCCTTGACTTCGTCAAGGATATCGAGGACCTTATTGCGCTCTACTACGCAGCGCTCGTTTCCAAGGGGAAGCCCCCACGCATCCTGTATCATATTGTAAAGTATATCCAAAAGCTCCTGTACACTGTTATCCATTCCGTGACCCTGTCCTTTCAAATATCAGTCTTTTCTGAATACCGTAAGCTTGATCCTGCCGTATCTGTACTCCTTTGCGGTGTATCCCTCCCTCGCGGGGGGCGGCACGGGCTTCTCCTTGCGGCTTTCGCATATTATTATACCATTTTCCCGCAATATGTCAAATCCTGTCGCCAAATTAAGCGATTTTTCGAGAAGATCCGTATCATAAGGCGGGTCTACGAAGACGATATCGAACTTTTCCCCGCTTCTGAGATAGCTGAGAGAATCGCCCCTCACCACGTGAGCCTTATTCTCAAGCCCAGTCGTTTTCAGGTTTTCGCGGACGAGCTTCAGCGCCTCCTCGCTCTTATCGACGAAAACGCACTCCGCTGCGCCGCGGCTAAGCGCCTCGATGCCGAGCTGACCCGTTCCGGCGAAGAGGTCGAGTACCCTCGCCCCCTCTGTTTTGAACTGAATTATGTTGAACACCGATTCCTTGACCATATCGGTCGTCGGCCTTATATCCCTACCCGTCGGCTCGCGGAGCTTTCTGCCCCTTGCCGTTCCGGTAATTACTCTCATTTCGTCTCCTCCTTATCCCCGTGGAAGCTTGCGTAGACCGCCTCGGCGGCGTTTTTCGGTATTACGCGGGAAAGCTCCTCAACGGAGGCGTTTTCGATGTTTTTCATACTATTAAACGCCTTATAAAGGTCGTTTTTCCTCTTTTCTCCCACGCCGGGGATATCGTCCAGTCTGCTCTTCTTAACGCTTTTCCGGTGGCTATCCCGGTGGAATGCGATGGCGAATCTGTGTACCTCCTCCTGGATTGTGCCGATAAAGCTGAACACGAACGGAAGATGTGATATCCCGATCTCCTCGCCGCCCGCTGTAATCAGCGCGCGGGTGCGGTGCCTGTCGTCCTTCACCATTCCGAACACGGGACAGCTAACGCCCGTCTTCTCCATAGCGTCAAGGGCGCACTGGGCGTGCGTCGCGCCTCCGTCTATCAGCATAAGGTCGGGCAGTGGCGAAAACTTATCGTCCCCCTCCTTGTATCTCTCGAGTCTGCGCTCTATGACCTCGCGCATCGAGGCGTAGTCGTCCGGCGTTCCGTTCTCAAGCGTTTTTATCCTGAATTTTCTGTAGTCGCGTTTGAGCGGTCTGCCGTCCTTGAAAACGACCATACTCGCCACGATATCGGATGCCCCGGTATTCGAGATATCGAAGGATTCTATCCTTGAAGGCGGGGCCGGAAGCTTGAGAGCGTCCATCAGCCATTTCGCCGTCTTGGATATTTTCTCCTCCCGAGTTGTCAGGCGGCGGGTCTCCTCCATGGCGTTTCTTATCGCCGCGTCGGCGTAATCACGCTTCATACCCCGCTGCGGAACGGTAACGCTGACGGCATGTCCGGAAAGCTCGCTCAAAAATCTTGAAAGCTCCTCCGTGTCGCCGGTGTCCTCAGTTAACACCACCGATTTCGGCACGACCTCGCGCGAGGCGTAATACTGCCTTATAAGAAGGCTCAGAGCCTCGGCGGAGTCCTCCACCGGATCCTCCAAAAGCTGGGTATCCTTGCCGAGAAGCTGACCCTGGATATAATGGAGCACGTTGAAGCAGCTTTTTGCCTCGCCCTTATAGAAACCTACTGCGTCCGTATCCGACGAGCCCTTTAAAAGGACGTGCTGCTTTGTCTCGAGCGCCTTTATAGCGTTTATTATATCCCTTTTCCCCGCCGCTTCCTCAAATTTGAGCTCGGCGGCAAGCTCCTCCATTTCTTTCGTGAGCTCCTCAATAAGCTCTCTGCTTTTGCCCTTGAGTATCAGCCGCGCCTTGTCGATGGCTTCGTCGTATTTCTCCTTCGGCACACCAGGAAGGCAATATCCGTCGCACTGACCCATCTGGTAATTCAGGCAGGGTCTCTCCTTGCCGATATCCCTCGGGAATTTTCTCGAGCAGTCCGGAAGCTTCAGGGTTTTTTGGATAGCGTCTATCGCGGAAAAGGTGCTGCCTCTTCCGCCGAACGGGCCGAAGTACTCCGCCCCGTCATCAGCTCTCTTTGACGCTACGGTAAATCGCGGGTACTCAGAGCCTCCGTCCAGCCTTATAAACGGATAGCCCTTATCATCCTTTAAAAGGATATTATAATGAGGCGAGTGGTGCTTTATCAGGGAGTTCTCGAGGACCAGAGCCTCAAATTCACTGTCGGCAATTATAACGGAGAAGTCGGCTATCTTGGCGATCATCGCCTCCGTCTTCGCGTTATGCGCACCGTGGAAATAGCTTGAGACTCGGTTTTTCAGGAGCTTCGCCTTGCCAACGTAGATAACGACGCCGTCTTTATCGCGCATTATATAAACTCCCGGCTTTAACGGAAGCGCGAGAGCTTTTTCTCTTAACGTATCAAGCGGCATCTTGTTTCTCCTCTTACTTTCAGATATTGCAAAAAGGGACTTCCGATAGTACGGCAGTCCCTTATTTTTGCGATTATCCTCTTAATTATTCGCTGAATTCCTTGCTGATAAGCTCGCACAGAGTCTCAACAGCCTGCTCTTCGTCTTCGCCATCCGCAACTATGCTGACGGGAGTGTCCTTGGTGATGCCAAGAGAAAGGACACCCAAAAGGCTCTTAGCGTTGACCTTGCGCTCATCCTTCTGTATCCAAACGCTGCAGCCGAACTCGTTTGCCTTCTGAGTAAAGAACGTAGCGGGTCTCGCTCTGAGACCTACAGGATTCATTACAACGACTTCTTTAGAAAACATTGAGGTTCCCCCTTTTCCGCAAGGACATCCCAAAATGTCCATTTCAGAACTTATGGCACAATTATAACAAAGGATTTTTTATTCTTCAATAATCTAATATGACTATTCTCAATATTTTTTTAGTGATTTTTTACAGCAATTTGACAATATGCGCTAAAAACTACTTCAGCGTAACCACCGTAACGCCCGCTTCTCCCTCTCCAAACCTGCCGAGGCGGAAGCTTTTTACCTGCGGATTACGCTTGAGCGCTTTCTGTACAGCATCGCGCAAAACGCCCGTGCCCTTTCCGTGGATTATCCTGACTTCCTCGATATGTCTCATGCTCGCGGTATCAATAAACCTCTCGGTAACGGCTACGGCCTCCTCCGCCATCATGCCGCGAAGGTCGACCTCGCTCCTGCCGGATTCAACGCTCATCGGGGTCACGGTTCTCGAGGAATGCTGCTTGGGCGTTTTGACCCGCTCGCCCTCAAGCACTCTTACCTCGCTCTGCTTTGCGCTCACTTTCATTATACCCGCCTGAAGCTCAAGCGTTCCATCCTTATTAACTTTTATTACTTCGGCGCGGGCTCCGATGGAGAGTATTTCGACCGTATCCCCGGCAACCGCCGGTCTCGTGGGAGCGGGCTTCTCCGCCTCTTCCCTTGCGCCGAGCTTTTCCTCTGCTTCGTTCAGGTTTTTTCTCAGCTCGGCCTTCGCCTCGTTCAGCCTCTGCCAGTCCGTTTCCGAAGCGGCGGATTTCCTAAGCCTCTCTATCTCGCGGAACGCGGCGTCTGCCGTGCCTCTCGCGTCCTCAATTATCTTCTCTGCCTCTCGCCTTGCGGTCTTAGTTATCTTTTCCCGCTCGGTCTCGAGCTCGCGCCTCAGTTTCTCGGAAGCCCCGGCGTCAGCGCGGGCCTTCTCGCGGAGAAGATTGAGCTCCGCTCTTGCGTTCTCAGCCTCTGTTCTGGCCTTTTCAAGGTTTTCAAGCGCCTCCTGAAAGTCCTTGTCGCCGGATTCCATTCTCGCCTCAGCGTCTTTGATTATTGCGTCCGGTATCCCGAGCCTGCGGCTGATAGCGAAGGCGTTTGATTTTCCGGGTATGCCCAGAAGCAGCTTATAGGTCGGCTTCAGGGTCGCCACGTCAAATTCACAGGACGCGTTCATAACGCCCGGCATAGTCATCGCGTATATTTTCAGCTCCGCGTAATGCGTCGTTGCCGCGATATGCGTTCCAAAGTGCCGCGCGTACTCGATTATGCTGACGGCGAGAGCCGCGCCCTCCGCCGGGTCAGTACCCGCTCCGAGCTCATCGAAAAGGACGAGCGTCGAATCGTCGCACTCCTCGAGAATAGAGACGATGTTCGTCATATGGCTTGAGAAGGTCGAGAGCGACTGCTCGATGCTCTGCTCGTCGCCGATATCGGCAAGCACCCTGTCGAATATCGGGACGACGCTCCCGTCCTTCACGGGTATATGCAGGCCGCACTGGGTCATAAGGCACATTAAGCCAATCGTCTTCAGCGAAACGGTCTTGCCTCCGGTGTTAGGTCCGGTGATAACGAGGGTATCGTACTCCCCGCCGAGGCTAACGTCGATCGGCACGACCTTCTTTTTGTCGATAAGCGGGTGCCTTGCCTTCAGAAGGCTAAGTTCGCCCTTTTCCGATATCTCGGGCTCGGACGCCTCCATCTGATAGCTCAGCTTTGCCTTTGCGAAGACGAGGTCGAGCCTTACGAGGGCGGAGTAGTTTCTCATTATGCTCTCGCCGAAGTCGGAAGCCTCCGCGCTCATCTCCATAAGGATGCGGCCTATCTCCTGCTCCTCCTTGCCGAGGAGCTCCCTAATCTCGTTATTCGCCTTCACAGCGCTCATCGGCTCGATAAAATGCGTTGCTCCCGATGAGCTTATATCGTGCGTAAGCCCCGGCACGGCGGACTTGTGCTCAGCCTTGACGGGTACGACGTAGCGCCCGTTCTTGACGGTGATTATCGGCTCCTGCAGTACCTTCTGATAGGTCGGCGAGGATATTATCTTCTGCAGCGCCTGGCGCACTCTCTCTCCGGCGGCTCTCATCTGGCGGCGGATATCGGCGAGCGCGGGGCTTGCAGTATCGGCAAGCTCGTCATCTCCGACGATCGAGTTTGATATCTTCTCCTCAAGGTATTTATTTGCCCTGAGCTCGGAGAACATATAGCCGATCTCTCCGCCCCCGGCCTCGTCGCCCGAAGCGTAAGACAGTATGAGCCGCGCCGTCTTCAAAACGGCGGCTATTTGAAGAAGCTCCCTCGTATTAAGCATTCCCCCGGCTCCAGCCCTTTTTATAGAGGCGGAAACGTCGGTAACTCCCGAAAAAGACGGTGTTCCGTGAAGTACCATCATCTTTTTCGCGGCTCCGGTCTCAGCGAGGAGCTTTTTTACGGTATCCCTGTCGCTCTCCGGCTTCAGCGCAAGCGCGGCCTCCTTCGCCCCGTCGGAGACGGCCTCCCCGGCGAGCATTTCAAGCACGCGGTTTAGCTCAAGTATATTCTGCGATTTTTCGTAAAGGTTCATTGATTCTCCTTTTTTGGTCTCAAAATTCCGCCGGCGGAGATATTCCACCGGCGGAAACGCAGCTAACGCTCAGCGTTTTTCAACGGTCTTCGTGGCGACTACGTCTATCCCCGTGCCAGCGGCGTTTGAAATAAGAACGTCGCCAGTGTGTACGGGTGCCGTGACGGTGGCGGAGCGGATCGCCTCCATGACCTCAAATATCTTTCCCTTGGGTATATCGCCCTTCGTCTTGACCGAAACGAGCTTAAGGCTTCCGCCCTCGACCCTTATAGAGCTCGTCACCGTCCTGATGGGGTTTATGACCTCGTTTTTGCCGTAATCCTCGCCTCTCGGGCAGGTGTTTCCGGATACGGAGACGTTCTCCCCGTCTATTGTTACGGTGAGCTGGCAGCCCATCGGGCAGCGAATACAGGTTAATTCTCTGATCTCCATACTAATCCTCCGCGCATACGAGTATCTCTTTAACGTCGGGGTGCTCAGCAAAGCTCGCCTTTGTAAGCACGAGCTCCTCCATCTCGCCCGGCGCCATTATGCGTTTCTTAACTCTGCGTACCGGCTCCCCATCGAAATATACGGCGAGCGTCTTATTCTTCAGGATATCGCCGACTCTGAAGCGAAGAGTAATCTTATCGTCCATAGTATCCGGGCTTATACGCTGAGGCACGGTATAGCGAACGCCGCCCGCCGTCTTTATCTCAACGAATTTCTCCGGCGTACTGCCGCCCTTTACATACTCGGCGGCCTTTCTGCCCGCTCTTGCTGCCTCCTCGGATACGAAATCCACGAGGTCGTGAACGTGGAGCACGTTGCCCGCCGCGAAAACGCCCGGCACGGTCGTTTCAAGGCTGTCGGTGACCTCCGGGCCGCCCGTCACCCTGCTGAGAACGACGCCGGCCGATTTAGAAAGCTCGTTTTCCGGCAAAAGTCCGCAGGACAAAAGCAGAGTGTCGCAGGAATAATACTCCTCCGTTCCCGGTATGGGTCGTCTGTCCGCGCCGACCTCGGAAATCGTGACGCCCGTCACTCTCTCCTTGCCATGTATGCAGGTCACGGTATGGCTCAGCTTGAGCGGGATTCCGTAGTCCTCGAGACACTGGACTATGTTTCTTTTAAGGCCGCCGGAATAAGGCATAAGCTCAGCGACGACCTTGACCTTCGCGCCCTCGAGCGTCATTCTGCGGGCCATTATAAGCCCGATATCGCCGGAGCCGAGGATAACGACCTCTTTTCCAACCGCAAAGCCCTCAATATTCATAAGCCTCTGAGCTGTGCCGGCTGTGAATACTCCGGCGGGGCGGAAGCCCGGAAGGCCGAGAGCTCCGCGCGGTCTCTCGCGGCAGCCCATAGCGAGGATAACGGCGCCGGCCTTTACGGTAACGGCTCCCTCCTCCGAATTAACGTAGGTCACCTCGCGCTCTGGCGAGATGTCGGCGGCTATCGTCTTGAGCTTAATGGGGATGTTTAGCTCCTTCGCCCGCGTTATAAAGCGTTCCGCGTATTCAGGGCCTGTCAGCTCCTCCTTGAAGGTGTGGAGCCCGAAGCCGTTATGGATGCACTGATTCAGTATCCCGCCGGGGCGCTCGTCACGCTCGAGGATAAGTATATCCTCCGCTCCCGCCTCTCTCGCGCTTATCGCTGCCGCAAGTCCGGCGGGGCCGCCGCCGATAATTATTATATCGTGGTATTCCATCATTCAGCCTCCTTTATGAGAAGCTCAGAGCCCGGTCTGTTCTTCGTGACCTCTTCGGGCGCAATTCCAAGCTCACGCGCAAGAAGCTCGACCGCTCTCGGTGTGCAGAAGCCCGCCTGGCAGCGTCCCATACCCTGGCGCACCCTGCGCTTAATGCCGTCAAGGCTCTTCGCCCCAAGTGTGCGGTTTATAGCGTCAAGAATCTCGCCCTCGGAAACGCTCTCGCAGCGGCAGACTATCGTTCCATACTCCGGCCTTTTGGCGATGAGCTCCGCTCTCTCCTTCGGGCTGAGCTTCGCGACCTGGGGAACGCCTTTTCTCGTCTCGATGAAGCTCTCCTTCTTCTCCGCTCCGAGCCTTCCGGCAATAATTCCCGCCATATACTCGCCTATCGCGGGGGCGGAAGTGAGTCCCGGCGACTCGATAGCCGCGGCGTTGAAGAAGAGCTCGGCGTCCTCCGCCTCGCCCAGGATGAAATCGTGGTGCTCCTCATGTGCGCGAAGTCCGGCAAAGCCCGTTATCGTCTTGTTATAAGGCACGGTGGGAACGGACAGAAGAGCTCTTCTCTTGATATCCTCTATTCCCTCGGCAGTAGTCTCTGTATTCTCTTTATCGTCGATGTCCTGGGCGTTGGGGCCGACGAGAAGATTCCCGTGAGCCGTGGGCGTAACGAGAACGCCCTTGCCGAGCCTCGTGGGAAGCTGGAATATCGTATGGCTTACGAGATCGCCGACCTCCCTGTCCATAAGCACGTATTCGCCGCGCCTCGGAACGATGGTGAAATGACGGCTCGATACCATATCGTTTATCTTATCGGAATACAGTCCGGCGGCGTTTACGACGGTTTTCGTGTAAATATCGCCCTTTTCCGCCTCGATTTTATATCCATCCCCGGTCTTCTCTATATTCTTTACGGCGTTGAGGAAGGAAAACTCCACTCCGTTGTCGGCGGCGTTCTCTGCAAAGGCTATCGTCATGCTGAAGGGGCAGACGATTCCAGCAGACGGAGAGAGCAGGGCTCCGGCGACCTCGTCCGAAAGGGCGGGTTCAAGCTTTCTCGCCTCGTCTCCCGTGAGAATGGAAAGGTCGGTCACTCCGTTTGCCTCGCCGCGCCGTTTAAGCTCCTCGAGGCCGGGAAGATCAGCTTCCGAAAAGGCGAGCACCATCGACCCGTTTTCCCTGTATGTGAAGTCCAGCGTCTTGTGAAGCTTTCTTATAAGCTCCGCTCCGCGGACGTTCATCCGCGCCATCATAGTCCCCTCTTTGGCGTCAAAGCCGCCGTGGACGATGCCCGAGTTCGCCTTTGACGTACCCGAGCAAACGTCCTCCTCCTTTTCAAGGACGAGGGTTTTGAGCTTATACCTTGCAAGCTCGCGCGCTATTGCGGAGCCGGTCACCCCGGCGCCGATAACTACGACGTCATATTGTGTCATTTTCTTCCTCCTGCGCCCAGAAAATCGCCGTCTTTACGGCTTTTTTCCAGCCTTTTAATAGTTTTCTTCTGTAATCCTGCGCTATAGTAGGAACGAACTCATGCTCGCAGGCCCAGTTTGACCTGATCTCGTTTCTGTCCTTCCAGTAGCCCACGCGAAGCCCCGCGAGATAAGCGGCTCCGAGAGCCGTTGTCTCGATGCAGCGCGGTCTTTCAATATGGACGCCCGAGATATCGGACTGGAACTGCATAAGGAAATTATTCGCGCTCGCGCCGCCGTCCACTCTCAGGGTGGAGAGGCTGAGCCTTGACTCCTCCTTCATTGCCGAAAGAAGATCGTTCATCTGATACGCAAGGCTCTCGACCGTCGCCCTTATGAAGTGATCCTTTGAAACGCCTCTCGTAAGCCCGACAATCGTGCCTCTCGCGTACTGCTCCCAATAAGGCGCGCCCATGCCCGAAAAGGCGGGAACGATATATACTCCGCCGGAATCAGGCACAGCCTCGCAATAGGTCTGGGACTGTGGCGAGGTGCGGATCATACGCATCTCGTCGCGCAGCCACTGGATCGCGGCGCCGGCAATGAAAGCGCTGCCCTCAAGGGCATAGCTGACTCTGTCCTCCTCCCCGGCGGCTATCGTCGTCAAAAGCCCCTTTTGGGAGTGTATCGGGTCGCGCCCCGTGTTCATAAGCATAAAGCCGCCCGTTCCGTAGGTGCACTTTACCTCGCCCGGGTTAAAGCCGCACTGGCCGAAAAGCGCGGCCTGCTGATCGCCTGCGGCTCCGCAGATGGGGATAGCGCCGCCGAAGCGCTCGGTTTCGCCGAAATAGCTTGAGGACGGCCTGACCTCAGGCAGTAGCGATGCGGGTATGCCGAAATAATCAAGTATCTCCTCATCCCAGCAGAGCTTATGTATATCGAACAGCATCGTCCTCGAGGCGTTAGTATAATCAGTGGCGTGAACTCTGCCGTCCGTCAGGTTCCATATGAGCCAGGAATCGACCGTTCCGAAGCGAAGCTCTCCGCGCCTTGCGCGTTCCTTAACTCCGGGCACGTTCCGGAGGATCCACGCGATCTTGCTCGCAGAAAAGTATGCGTCCGGTATAAGCCCGGTCTTCTCCTGAATGTAGCCCGAAAGCCCGTCTGACTTCAGCCTGTCGATGATATCCGAAGTTCTGCGGCACTGCCACACGATGGCGTTATAAACGGGTCTACCGGTCGCCGCGTCCCATATTACGGTCGTCTCGCGCTGATTGGTGATGCCGATGGCGGCAATATCCTCCGGTCTCGCGTCGATCTTCTGCATTGCCTCCATGGCAACGCCCATCTGAGTCGACCAGATTTCCATCGGATCATGCTCGACCCATCCGGGCTTTGGAAATATCTGGCGAAATTCTCTTTGCTGCGAGCTCTGTATCTCGCCGCGCTTGTTAAATAGTATAGCTCTCGAGCTCGTAGTCCCCTGGTCCATCGCAATAACGTACTTTTTTGATTCCATGGCGTTACCTCCGGATCTTCAGCTTTGTACATATTATACCATCGCGGCGGATTTTTTCAACCCATATTTGTCAATACTATTGACTGTTTCGGCTAAAATTACTATAATTAAGGTAAAGAGAAATACGAGGAGGTTCGAGCAATGCCAACATTCCGTGAATATACATTCCTTTCAACAAACGGCTCAACGAAGATAAACGTCCGCCGCTTCGATCCCGACGGGCCCGCCTGCGGCGTCGTTCAGATAGCTCACGGCGTTTCCGAGCACATAAGCCGTTACGACGGGTTTATGAAGCTTTTGGCTGAGAACGGCTATATCGCCCTCGGAAACGACCACCTCGGCCACGGGGCGAGCGTTAACAGCGAGGACGAGCTCGGCTGGTTTTCTGAAAACGACGGCTGGAACGTCCTTATCGAGGATATGCGCAAGCTGCACGATATAACCTGCGCTGAGAATCCGGGGCTTCCCTACTTCCTTTTCGGCCACTCGATGGGCTCCTTCCTCACAAGGACGTACATAATAAAGTACCCGTCCGACCTTGCCGGCGCCGTTATTTGCGGAACGGGTCAGCAGTCCGCCGCCCTTGTCGGGGCCGGAAAAGCTGCGGCGAGCATGATCTGCAAACTGAAAGGCACAAAGCACAGATCCAGGCTTTTGGGCGGTATGGCCTTCGGAAGCTATAATAAGAGCTTTGAGCCGCGCCGCACGGACTACGACTGGCTCACGCGCGACGAGAGCATCGTGGATAAATATTTAGAAGATCCGCTCTGCGGTTTCCTGCCCACCGCCGGGCTTTTCCGCGATATGATGACCGGAATAGCCTTTATCTCCTCGCCCGATAACATAGCAAAAATGAACAAAGAGCTTCCCGTTTTCTTCATTTCGGGTGATCTTGACCCCGTCGGAGAAAACGGAAAAGGCCCCGCGAAGGCTTACGCCGCCTTCAAGTCCGCCGGAATGCACGACGTTTCCATCCGCTTCTATAAGAACTGCCGCCACGAGCTTCTGAACGAGCTCAACAAAGAGGAGGTTCTGAAGGACGTTCTGAGCTGGCTCGAAACGAGGCTCCCCGGAGAATAACGGAATAATGGCATAAAATACGACAGCGCGCCGCTTTTTTGCGGCGCGCTGTCGTATTTTATTTAAGCTTTATCGCTTCTCTCACCTTATCGGCGATGCCCTTCGGCGAAAGGCCGAAGTACTCAAGAAGCTCGGCGGCAGAGCCGCTTCTTCCGAAAACGTCGGGCACTCCGTGGCGAACTACGGGAACGGGACATTTCTCGCTCAGCGCCTCGCAGACAGCGGAGCCGAGGCCGCCGACTATGCTGGCCTCCTCGACAGTTACTATGCAGCCCGTCTCCTTCGCCGCCTTGACGCAAAGCTCTGTATCAAGCGGCTTTACGGTGTGCATATCTATAACTCTTACGGATATTCCCTCTGCATCAAGGATTTTTGCAGCCTCAAGGCACATAGGAACGGTTATACCTGTGGCTATCACGGAAACGTCGGAGCCGTCCCTTAACGTAACGCCCTTTCCGAGCTCAAAGCTGTAGCCCTCTATGGAATCGGTCACCGTTTCGGTGGCGAACCTGCACATTCTGAGATATGCGGGCCCCTTATAATCAATGAGCGCCTTAACGGCAAGGCTCATCTCATTCGTATCGCAGGGAACTACGACCATCATATTCGGAATGGCTCGCATAATGGCGATATCCTCATTCATCTGATGGGTCGCTCCGTCTTCGCCTACGGAAGGACCGCCGTGTGAGCCGACGACCTTTACGTTGAGCTTGGGATAAGCGATAGAGTTTCTTATCTGTTCAAAGGCTCTGCCGGTAACGAACATCGCGAAGGAGTTGATAAACGGCATAAGCCCGGCAGCGGCCATTCCGGCGGCGATACCCGCCATATTCTGCTCGGCTATGCCGCAGTTAAAGAATCTTTCGGGGTATTTTGCCGCGAATTTATTAGAGTAGGTCGCGCCGGAAAGGTCTGCGTCGAGCACCACAAGCTTGGGATACTTCGCGCCGAGCTCCGCAAGGGTCTCGCCGTATGCCGCTCTCGTTGCTTTTCTCTCTCCCATCGCTCAGCCCTCCAGTTCGGCAAGGTGGGCTTCGAGCTCCGCCCTTGCAATCTCGTAAAGCTCGTCGTTCGGCGCTTTTCCGTGCCAGCCGACGGCGTTCTCCATATAGCTGACTCCCTTGCCCTTTACGGTCTTCATAAGGATAACGGTAGGCTTTCCCTTAACGCTCTTCGCCTCGGCAAGGGCGTTTTTAATCTCGGCGAGATTATGCCCGTCGATCTTTATAACGTGCCAGCCGAATGAATCGAACTTTTTATCAAGCGGCTCAAGCGGCATGACCTCGTCGGTGGTGCCGTCGATCTGAAGTCCGTTTACGTCGACGAAGGCGCAGAGATTGTCGAGCTTCCATTTCGCGGCGGACATAGCCGCCTCCCAAACCTGGCCCTCTGCCACTTCCCCATCGCCAAGGATGGAATACGTGCGGTAGGGCTTGTCCATAACCTTTGCGGCGATCGCCATTCCAACGGCGGTCGAGATGCCCTGGCCGAGCGAGCCGGTAGACATATCGACGCCCCTGACGAACTCCATATCCGGGTGACCGGAAAGATGAGAGTTTATCGAGCGGAGCGTTCTCATCTCCTCCGTCGGAAAATAGCCGCGGAGAGCGAGCACGGAGTACAGCGCGGGAGCGCAGTGTCCCTTTGAAAGGACGAACCTGTCGCGCTCCGGATCATCGGGAGCGGCGGGGTCAATCCGCATCTCGTTAAAATAGAGAACGGTGATAGCGTCAACGCAGCTAAGGCTTCCGCCGGGATGCCCTGATTTGGCGCAGTGTACGCCCTCAAGGATAAGCAGCCGCGCCTTAGCGGCAAGGATCTCAAGCTCTTTATCCGTCATATTACCCCTCCGAGGAGATTTATTTTTTAGCGGCCTTAAAATTGGACTCGGTCCCGTTTATAAGCCGCTTTATATTGGCCCTGTGCTGGATAATTACCATAATCCCCGCAAAAATGGCAAGTACGAGCTTCGGCGTTGAAACGCCGACGAGCCACGATATCACGGGAACGGAGACCGCCGCGGCAAGCGAGCCGGGCGAAACCTTCTTCGTAAGCAGTGCAACAATGATAAAAATGGCAAGTCCGATTACAACGACGCGCCAGTCCATAAAGCAGGCCACCGCAGCGAGTATGGAAACGCCTTTCCCGCCCTTGAATCCGTAGAAAACGGGGAAGCAATGCCCGATCATGGCGGCAATTCCGCCGATGGCTATTCCGAGATCGCCGAGCAGCAAAAGGCCGATAAGCATTGCAATCGCGGCCTTCAGCATATCGCCGCCAAGAGTGAGAAACCCGGCGCTCCAGCCGTAAACTCTCGCCATATTCGTGGCTCCGGCGTTGCCCGAGCCCTTCTCGCGCACGTCGCCGCCCATGGCCTTTTTCGACATAAGGATAGAAATACTGACAGAGCCGAGAAGATATCCCGCAATACCGACGGCAATATACTTTAAAATCTCCATAGTAACCCCTCATCCCCGGATTATTCCGGAATTATTATAATTAGTTATCCTAAGGTTTTCAAGTATTCATTGTGGCAAAAAAACAGGCGCGTCTTCGCCTTTATTCGGCAAGACTTCCCTATTTTCGCTCCGCTCCGTTCAGTCTGAGCCCGCGAAGGCGGGTGATCTCCGGAATGACTGCGTAGTTATACTGCTTAAGCTTCCGGGACATCGCCATCGTCTTTATCGTCTCGCTCATATCGCCGGAAACTGAGCCGCCCGTAACTATCATCGTCTCGCCGCCCCTGTGGAGATAGGCAAGCCTAATCTCACCCGCTACGCTTCCCGATACCGAATCGACCTGGAAATCGGAAAACTCAACGGGCTCGATATAGTCGCCGCTTCTCAGCTCATCCTCGGTCTTCGTTCCTCCTGTGCAGCGGAAGTTGAGAACGTCCGAGCTCTTGATACCGAGGTATTCGCAGAACTGCCTGCTGCCCCAGTAGCCCTCGGCGACGCCGTCTCTGATGATAAACCTGTCCTCTATCTCCCGTCCCTCGTCGTCTACGGGATAGTCGTAGGACGAGTTTTCAAGCCTTGAGAGCACCTCAAAGCTCAGCTTATCACCGGAAAGCTCTTCGCAGATCGGTTTTCCCGCCTCCCAGTCGGACATTCCGCGGACCTTGAAGCCGGCGGAAAGATTATCGAGGAAGTATTCATAGACCGAGACGGCGTCCGCAGTTGAAAGAACAACGTCGATATCGCCGAGCTCCGGAGTGGCGACGGCGTTCAGTCTGTCTCTTCCGACCCTGAGCGCGCTTTTAACGTCCGCCTCTATCTTTTCCTTATCGCAGGCGCCCGAGCGGAACGCGCGGTAAAGCTCTATCTCATGCCCCTCCCTGCGCGCGTTTATCACTATCTCAAGCATCGAGCCGGGATAGACGCAGGTATAGCCAACTCCGTTTGAGTTTAAAAATCTCTTTCTCTTCTCCGATACGAAGAGCTCGTAGGAGTTAATATCCTCCGATTCCGTCTCCTTAACAGCCCGCACGGCCTCAAGAAAGCTCTCCGCTATCTCAGAAACGTCGATTTCCTTCGTTTCGGGCATTGCGGTTATGGGCTTCGAGGTTATGGAATACGGCTTATTCTTAACGAGTCCGGCGCGGCTTAGAAGCTCTGAGAGAGTCTTGTCTATTTCCTCATCAGAGAGCGTCGGCGATATCTCGCCCGAGGCGCTGCCGATGAACTTTCCGTCCTCTATGCTCTTTAATACCTTTACCTCGTAAGTAAGCGTATTTACATAGCGGTTCTGATCGAGCTCGTGGCGGATAAAGTAGAACTCCCATCTCTTCTCGTGGAGCTCAGTAAGCTCCCAGGCGTCCGCTCCGAGAGCCTCGAGCTTCGCTTTAAGTATTTCAAACATCAGCCAAGCCTCGCTTTCGTTTTAAGATAAGGGCCTCCGTCCGCAACCTTGACCCATTCCTTGTAGCCCTTGCCGCAGCCTCCGTTGCCGTCTACCCTTCTGTCCGGGCTCGCCATTGTTATATTGCCCAGAAGATCGGGAACGTAACCCGTCATAACGACAGGGGTCACAACCTTGCCCGTAAGAACTCCGTCCACTATCTCGTAGCCTCTGTGGACTATGCACTGGATGCCCCAATGCTTCGGGTCCTCCATCCCGCTCTCAGTCCCCTTCAAAAGATAGCCGTGCTTAACGGAGGCTATCATATCCTCAAGGCTGTCGCTGCCGGAGTCGAACACCGTGTTCGTCATCCTTGTATAAGCCTTGTGAGCGTAATTTTCGCGCTTTCCGTTGCCGGTCGGCGCGATGCCGAGGCGCAGGGCGCTCAGAGCGTCGGCGATTCCGGTTTTCAGGATGCCCTTGTCTATCTCAACAACGTCGCCCGCGAGAGTACCCTCGTCGTCAAAGGCGAAGGCGGTAACGCTCTCATCGCAGAGAGCGCCCTCGTGCATGGTGACGAGGTCGGAGCCGACGCGCTTACCCAGATACTCCGCGCCGAGGGCTCTCTTTTTAACGAACATATCCATCTCGACCCCGTGGCCGAAGGCCTCGTGGGCGATAAGGCCGGAAATGCCGGGATCGGTTATGATCTCGTATTCGCCGGGAACTATCTTTTCCGCCTTGAGTAGCTCCTCCATCGTTTTCGGCGCGGCGGCGAGCTTTTCGCGGAGGCCTTCGAATATCTCAGGCCCGCCGAGCCCGCTCACGCCCTCGTAGATCATCCTGGTCTCCCCGTCATCGGAGGGCGAATAGGCGCCTATCGTGCCCTCGGAATAGACGTAGCTCTGACGCATAAAGCGGTTTTTCGTTATAAAAAGCTTTGATATATGGGTGGACGACCCGCGCAGGAAGCAGTCGAGAGCCGCGGGTATAGTCCTCATTCCCTCGTCGGAGAGCTCGTTGAACATTTCTATGAGCGCGTTCATATCAGTCTCCTCGGGAAGCGTACCCGTCTCCTTCTCCACGAAAAGCTCTATCGGCTCGTCGGGTATGGCGGCGGTGGCGTAGGGCTTAGTTCCCAGCTTTCGCATAAGCTCGAACTGGGAACTAAGCTCTTTTTTGAGCTTTGAGGCGATATCGGGCTCCGCCTCGTTGAAGGCGTACTCGGAATAGAGCCCGTCCTTCATGACGCGGACGACGGTGCCGCGCTCTGTCGTCATCGTCTTGCCGGAGACGCTCTTATAGTGCTGTGAGACCGAGGCGGTAAAGCCGACGGAGTCCGTTGACAGTACGGATACGTAATCGTATTCCCGCCCAAGCTCATAAACGAGAGCTTTCAGCCTCGGGGCGATCGAATCGAGATACTTTGAAAATGGCGCTTTCATCAGTTCACTTCCTTATATTAATTGATAATTGTTTTCATCCATCGCTTTGATCTCAGCATTACGTATCCGAGGATACATTTTAAAAACTCCAGAGCCTCGACTATCGCGAAAAGCACGATAACCGGAACGGCGGAAAACCTTGAGAGCAAAAATGCCGTCGGCACCATAACGGCCCACACGAAGCAGCTGTCGAACAGAAAGGTGACGAGTGCCTGTCCGCCCGATCTTATCGTAAAGTAGCTTGCGTTCGTAAACGCCCTTGCGGGCATAACGGCCGCGTGGACGAGGATCATACTGCTTGCAAGCGTTCTTATCGCAGAGGTCGTATTATAAGCCCCGGGAAATACCCTCGACAAAGCCGCCTGTGCTATCGCGAAGACCGCCGTAAACGCCACGGAGAAGAAGGCAAGCTTTCTCGTTGTATCGAGCACCTCGCTCTCCGGCTTTCTCGCACCGAGCTTCTGCCCTATTATTATGCCCACCGCGTTCCCCATAGCGAGCAGGGATACGCTCATCGTGTTCGTCAGCGTCGTCGCTATATTGACAGCTCCGACAACGTCAAGGCTGCGGAGGGAGTAGCACCAGTTCAGCGTGGTGATCCCCACCGACCAAAGCGCCTCGTTTGCCATGAGCGGCAGGCTCTTCTTCGTTATCTTTATTGCGAGCTCCTTCGGTATCGCAAAGGAGCGGTAAGCCCCCTTTATAAACGGCGCTCTGTCTGAATGCGTATGCGTCCAGCCCGCACAGACAGCAAGCTCGGCAAAGCGGGATATCACCGTCGCTATCGCGGCTCCTCTTATCCCGAGCGCAGGGGCGCCGAGGTTTCCGAAGATAAGCACCCAGTTTAGTAAAAGATTCACCAAAACGGCGACTATGCCCGCGACCATCGGCACAAGCGTCTGCCCGCACTCTCTCAGCGTTGAGCTGTACGCGCTCGATATAGCGAACGGCAGAAGACCGACGAGCATTATCGCCAAATACTCCTCGCCGAAGGATAGGTACTTTTCCGCCTCGCCTAATTCGCCCTCGCCGCGAAGAAAGACGCCGATCAGGTTTGAGCCGAACAGAAGGAAGATCGCCGTACCCACGGCGGTTATCACGACGCCGGCAAGTATCTTATACCGAAAGGTGTGCCGCACACCCTCGTGGTCTAAGTTGCCGAAAAACTGGGCTGTAAAAATCCCGGCGCCGGAGGCCGCTCCGAAAAGGCAGAGGTAAAACACGAAAAGGATCTGATTTACTATCGCGACGCCGCTCATCTCGGCTGTGCCGACCTGCCCTACCATTATATTATCGAGCATACCGACGAAATTCGTTATAAAGTTTTGTATCATTATCGGAACGGCGACAGCCATAACCATCTTGTAAAAGTGTCTGTCGCCAATATATCGCTTAAGCATTAAGTATTATCCCCCGTAGATACCGTCGTCCGGCATAAAGCCGCCGATAAGCGAGGGCTTTACGTTATATAGCGCCCTGAGATACGGGGTCACGGCGTCCATTATCTCGTACTCCCCCGTTAAGTATGCGCCGCTGTCGCTTACCGCCGCTTTGACAGCCGCGAGTCCTTCATCCTTAAGGTTATCCGTATTGACGGCGACGCAGTAAATCGGGCAGACGCTTCTTCCGGTATCGTTCTGCCACGCCCACGAGGCCGAAAAACCGATGCCGTAATTATCGTTCATCGGCGTTGGCACGCAGGCGAAGCTCCCCGCCTCGCTCTTTACCTGCTCCTCTATCTCGCCGTATGGCAGGTACTCGAAAAACACGGTCTTGCCCTCGGTAAGCTTGTGGGTATTGCAGACGGCGCGGACGATAGCGTCCTCCGCCCCGCCCTCGTAAGGTATGTAAACCGTTCTTTCGTAAAGTATGTCGGGATCAATGATGTCGGCATAGATCATCTCATCGTCGTTACTCTCCATAATCCAAACGTCGCCGGAGAGGCAGACGCCGATGATCGCTATTTTTCCGCCGGACGAACGGTATACGCTGCACGCGAGATTAGTGGGGATAACGGCAGTATCAATCTCCCCTCTGCCGAGAGCGGCGGCAAGCTCCGCCCCGGTGCCGTAATCGGAGAACAGAGCGTCGCCGAAAAGAAAGCTGTAGCTGTAAGATGCTTCCTCATCAGTATAGCCGACGCGGACGCGGCTGTCTTCCTCCTCCGAAACGGACGGAACGGCAGGCTCTGTGGGCTCCTTCGGATCCGACGGGTCCGAAGGAACTACCGGGTCCGGCTCTGCGGTGTTGGCGGGCTTTCCGCAGGAAGCGAGCAAAAGAGCGAATATTAAAACGAGTATCGTTATCCCGATTTTCTTTTTCATCTTAGCACCTCCGGCGACTTAATTTCGCCGCAATAATTCATTTTAATTATACACGTAAGCCCACGATGTGTCAATTATTGCGATAAAAATGCGATAATAACCACAAAATATATTGAATTTGCACTTGCAAAACCGCAATACAGATGATATAATGCTTGCGTTAGGATGATGGAAGCTTAGGAGTGGGTCGTGACCCGCTCTTTTTTCTGCAAATTTTCGCATGGTAAAAAATCGGAGGATGATCATTTGGCAAAGACAGCAGATATCGTCCGGGAGTTTTCCGAGCCCATCGTAAATTCTCTGGGTCTGGAGCTTTGGGACGTTGAGTTCGTAAAGGAGGCCGGAGAGCAATATCTCCGCGTCTACATTGATAAGGAGGGCGGCGTTTCCATCGACGACTGCGTAACGGTGCATCACGCCCTTGATCCCGTTCTCGATGAGAAGGATCCGATCCCCGTCGCTTACACGTTTGAGGTATGCTCCGCCGGGCTTGAGCGCCAGCTCAAGACCCCCGCGCATTTCGAGCGCTTTATGGGCTCTCCCGTCAGCGTGAGGCTCTACAAGGCGAAGGACGGCGTCCGGGAGTTTAACGGTTCCCTCTCCGGCTACGCTGACGGGGTCGTCAGCATAACGGATAAGGACGGAAACGAGCACTCCTTCCCTGATCAGGAAATAGCAGCAGTTAAGCTAAGGATAGAATTTTAAAAACGAGGTGTTTACAAAATGAACGCAGAATTTTTCGCCGCACTGGCGCTTATTGAAAAGGAAAAGGGCATTCCGAAGGAAAAGATGCTTGAAAGGATAAATCAGGCACTTTTAGCCGCTATCCGCAAGGATAACCCCGGAGCGGAGGAAAACGTTTTCGTCGACGTTGACGAATCCAAGAACAAGATAGATATGTATATCCGCAAGACGGTAGTTGAGACCATCGAGAACCCCGCCATCGAGCTTCTTCCCGAGGAGGCGAAGCGCTATTCCAAGCGCGCCCAGGTGGGCGACGTCGTAAACGTCCCCGTCGATACCAAGAAGTTCGGCCGTATCGCCGCTCAGTCCGCCAAGGGCGTTATCATCCAGGGCATACGCGAAGCAGAGCGCAGCATGGTCTACGAGGAGTTCACCTCCAAGGAGCACGAGATCCTCTCCGGCACAGTTACCCACGTTGATAACCAGCGCGGCTCCGTTAGCCTCAGCATCAATTCGAGCGCGGACTACACCGAGGCCGTCCTTCAGCCCGGCGAGAGAGTTCCCACCGAGGTTCTTAAAGAGGGCGACAAGATAAAGGTCTACGTCGTTGAAGTCCGCAAGATGGGCAACGGCCCCCAGATCCTTATTTCCCGCACTCACCCCGGCCTTGTAAAGCGCCTCTTCGAGCTCGAGGTTCCCGAGATTTACGACGGCACCGTGGAGATAAAGAGCATTGCCCGCGAGGCCGGAAGCCGCACGAAGATGGCAGTATCCTCAAACGATCCCGCTGTTGAGCCCATCGGAGCCTGCGTCGGTCCCAAGGGCGGCAGAGTCGGCGCCGTTGTAAACGAGCTTCGCGGCGAGAAGATCGACATCGTTAAGTATTCTGAAAACCCCGCCGAGTATATTGCCGCCGCCCTTGCCCCCTCCGACGTTGTCAGCGTAACGCTGCTTGACGAGGGAAAGAGCTGCCGCGTTATAGTCCCCGATTCCCAGCTTTCACTTGCCATCGGCAAGGAGGGTCAGAACGTAAGGCTCGCAGCAAGGCTCACCGGCTATAAGATAGATATCAAGCCCGAGAGCGAGGCATAAGATATTTCCTATTCTGTAAGTAAAGGGTGAGATCATGCAGCGTAAGATCCCAATGCGCCAATGCGTAGGCTGCCGCGTTATGCGTGATAAGCGCGAGCTTATCCGCATCGTCCGCTCGCCTGAGGGAGAGATTTCCGTCGACGCTACCGGAAAGAAAGCCGGCAGAGGCGCCTATATTTGCCGGGACCCGGAATGCCTTAAAAAAGCTATAAAGTCCCGCGCTCTCAGCCGCGCCTTCGGCGCCGAGGTGCCGGAGGAGGTTTTCGGCGCTCTTTCAAAAGGATTGGAGGAGAGCATATGAACGCGGCTCTGAATTTTCTCGGTCTTGCAAAAAGGGCAGGAAAGCTCGTGATCGGCGAGGAGAGCGTAAAGCTTGAGGCGAGAGCCAACAGAACGAAGCTCATCCTTACAGCCTCCGACGCGGGAGATACGCTGAAAAAGCGAGCCGAAAACTTCGCCAGAATGGCGAAATGCGCGCATACCCCGCTTCCCTTCTCAAAGGAAGAGCTCGGTATGCTGCTCGGCAGAGGAACGCCGGGCATCCTTGGCATTACAGACAGCGGTATGGCCAAGGCGTTTTCAGAAAAGTTAGTTAAAGGAGAGATCATATGAGCACAATGGTCAAATACAGGGTACACGAGGTGGCTAAGGACTTTGGCCTCACGAGCAAGGTCATTACCGAGATACTCACTAAATACGCCACCACCCCGAAAAATCATATGCAGGTGCTCGAGGACAGGGAGCTCGACATTATATTTGAATACCTTACCTCAACCAATCAGATGGAAAGCATTGCCGAGGTATTTGCCGACGCCGCACCCAAGGCTGAGGAGAAGAAGCCTGCTGCCGACGAGAAGAAGGCTGAGACCTCTACTCCCGAGAAGAAGGCAGGGGCCGCCGCTCCCGCCCAGGCTGACGGTAAGCCTGCCCAGCCGAAGAAGGAGGAGAAGCCGCGTCAGCCCAAGGGGCAGCCTCAGAAGAGGGTTATCGACACCTCCGGCGTTACGATAAACATCGAAAAGTACAACGAGCGCTTTGAGGATATGGCAGGCGACCGCACAAGAAAGAATCAGAACGCCCGCGGCGGCAAGGAGAAGATCAAGCAGAAGCCCGGCCGCCAGCAGCAGAATCAGACCCAGTCTAACAAGCGCCGCCAGGAGGAGCGCGACCGTATGCAGCGCCTCCAGTTTGAGATCGCGAAGAAGGCGCCCGTCAAGGTACAGATCCCCGACGAGATTAACGTCGGCGAGCTCGCCTCCAGAATGAAGAAGACCGGAGCCGAGGTCGTAAAGACGCTTATGAAGAACGGCGTTATGGCTTCCCTTTCCGACGTTATCGACTTCGACACCGCCGCGATAATCGCCGAGGAGATGGGCTGCAAGGTCGAGCGCGAGGTCATAGTCACTATCGAGGAAAAGCTTATCGACGATACGCAGGATAACGAGGATGAGCTTCTCCCCCGCGCCCCCGTCGTCGTCGTTATGGGTCACGTTGACCACGGCAAAACGAGCCTTCTCGACTATATCCGCAAGGCGCACGTCGCCTCCGGAGAGGCAGGCGGCATAACCCAGCATATCGGCGCCTACACTGTTACAGTAAACGGCGCTAACGTCACCTTCCTCGACACCCCGGGTCACGAGGCGTTCACCTCGATGCGAGCCCGCGGCGCAATGGTAACTGATATCGCCATTCTCGTCGTTGCCGCTGACGACGGAATAATGCCCCAGACTATTGAGAGCATAAACCACGCAAAGGCGGCAAAGATACCGATAGTCGTCGCCATCAACAAGATGGACGTTCACGGCGCAAATCCCGAGCGCATCAAGCAGCAGCTCACCGAGTACGATCTCGTACCCGAGGAGTGGGGCGGCGAAACTATCGTTTGCCCTATTTCCGCAAAGACCGGTCAGGGCATCGACGCCCTTCTTGAAAACCTCGTGCTTCTCGCCGAAGTGCAGGAGCTCAAGGCAAATCCGAACCGCGCTGCGAAGGGCACCGTTATCGAGGCAAGGCTCGACAAGGGCCGCGGCCCGATTATGACAGTTCTCGTTCAGAACGGAACCCTTAAGCAGGGCGATATCATTATCGCCGGAACAGCAGTCGGAAGAGTCCGCACCATGCTTAACGACAAGGGCGAGCGCGTTACCGAGGCAGGTCCCTCCATCCCCGTCGAGATCGCGGGTATGAGCGAGGTCCCCGGCGCGGGCGACGTTTTCAACTCCGTCAAGGATGAGAGAATGGCCCGTATGCTCGCCGAGCAGCGCAAGGAGGAGCAGAAGAACGCCGGAAGCGGGCTCAAGAAGATAAGCCTTGAGGACCTCTTTGCCCAGATCCAGGAGGGCGAGCTGAAGGAGCTTCCGATAATCGTAAAGGCCGACGTTCAGGGCTCTGCCGAGGCAGTAAAAACGAGCCTTGAGAAGCTTACGAACGACGAGGTCAGGGTCAAGGTCATCCACTCCGCCGTCGGCGCGATAAACGAGTCCGACGTTATGCTCGCGACCACCTCCGGCGCTATAATCGTCGGCTTCAACGTCCGTCCCGACGCCGCCGCGAAGGACTCCGCCGCGAGAAACCACGTCGATATGCGTATGTACCGCGTAATTTACGACTGCATAAACGAGATTGAGGACGCTATGAAGGGTATGCTTGCCCCGAAATTCCGCGAGAACATTATCGGTCACGCCGAAGTTCGCGAGACCTACAAGGTCTCCAAGGTCGGCACCGTATGCGGCTGCTACGTTCAGGACGGCAAGATCCAGCGCGGCTGCTCAGTCCGCGTCCTGAGAGACAACGTGGTCGTCCACGAGGGCGAGCTTGCCTCGCTCAGGCGCTTTAAGGACGACGTCCGCGAGGTAGCAAGCGGCTATGAATGCGGAATGCAGGTCGAGAAGTTCAACGACGTCAAGATCGGCGACGTTATCGAATGCTTCGTAATGGAAGAGATCAAAGCTTAAACTAACGCTCGGGCGGGACTGTGTGCCCGCCCGACATTCTTTATATGAGGTAATAGAATATGCCATCTAATAAGCTTAACAGGATAAACGAGGATATAAGGCTCTCCCTCTCACGCCTTTTGGGCGAGGTCAAGGACCCAAGGATTCATCAGGGCCTCGTCACCGTCACACGCACGGAGACTACGAGCGATCTTAAATACTGCAAGGTCTACGTTTCCGTTATGGGGCTTGAAAACGAAAAGGACTTTATCCGCGGGCTGAAATCCGCCTCCGGCTGGCTTCGCCGCGAGCTGGGGCAGAGAGTGAAGCTCCGCAACGTTCCCGAGCTCTCCTTCGTTATGGACAAGTCCATCGAGTACGGGGCGCATATCTCCAGCCTTTTAAACGAGCTTCACGTCTCGAGTGACGAAAGCGAGGAAGAGAGCGATGAATGAAGTATCCGTTAAGGAAGCGGCAAATCTGCTTTCACTGAATAACAACTTCATAATACTCACTCACAAGCGGCCGGACGGCGACACTCTCGGCTGCGGCGCAGCTCTCTGCTCCGCGCTCAGGCGAGCCGGAAAGCGGGCGTATCTATTGCGAAACGGAGGAGCTACGGAGAAGTTCGTGCCGTTTATAGAGCGGTTCTACACCCGCAGAGGTTTCCGGATAACGAACGAATACGTCGTTACGGTAGACGTCGCGAGCTCGAATATGCTCGGCGACAGGC
>ONGN01000045.1 GCA_900317385.1 uncultured Eubacteriales bacterium | reverse complement strand
CCCGCTCGTCCTGCCGGAAGCCCATATATCCGCCGAGCCAGCTCTCGATCCGCCTGCGCTCGTTATCGTAGCTCCGGGCGCTCTTTAAGTCGTACTCCGAGCGGGACTTGAAGCCGTATACGAAAAAGTCGCGCATATACTCCCGAACGCGCTCAAAATTTTTAATCAGCTCGGAATAAGCCATAATATCACCCGCCCTGTCCGCGCAAGCCTATTATTTATAGTCCTGCAAGCCGGCCGCGGGAAGCGGCCGGCTTGGTACTATCGTGAAACGCTTATACTGCGCAAGGCGATTTTATCACATTTGCGGCGAAAAGAAAACCCGGATTTTTAATTGCGATCAATGGTCGCATGTCACCGTCGCGTAAAAGTTCAGCCCGTACAGATCCACGTTTCCGACGAATATGTCAGAGCCTTCAAACGTAAACGTCCATTCGATATATGAGTGAGGCTTGATGACCGCGCCGAAGCCGTGTATCCACGCAGCGCTGTAATAGGCCGTGGAGTGCTGCTCTACGAAGCCGTAGCGCCCGCGCCCGGTGTTCTCAGAGGCATAGGCGTAAAGCTCTTCGGTTGTGGCGGGGACCTCTTCGTCCTGCATATAGCGGCGGTTATACATAAACAGCAGCGTTTCAAAATAGATCGGAAGCTGATATAGCGTGTCCTTGTAAGTCGCGGCGGATACGGTCATATCCAGCCAGCCGTCGAGAGCCCCGTCCGCCAGAAGACCGTCCATCGGGGCGAGAATGCCCATTTCGGCGAAAACGCCTATCTTATCGTGGGCGAAAATGAAGCCGTCTGGCGCTGAGTTTGGTAGGATGCGGCCCGCCCTGTCAATCGTAAGCACGGGCCGCCGGGTATGCAAAAAAACGCAACAAAACCCCCGCGGGGCTGAGGATCAGCATTTCGCGGGGGTTTTGCGTCTGTAGTATCTTCTTTTCTGGCCGCTCCCCTTCAGCGAGGCGCAGACGTGGGTCTCGCCCCTTTTCGATATGCGGCGGTATTCGTAAATCGCCGAGGCGTCGATAGCGGGGACGGCGGCTCGGGCGCAGCGGGACTTGGGGTCGAAGGTCAGGCGGATAATGAATTTCCCGTGGTCGGGGCAGGAGCTCGTGGCGTAAAACCGCGTCCCGTCCGTCGAATGCCACTGACGCGCCCACGTCGTTCTTTCGCAGATGGGGCAGGGAGTTATGCGCGCCGCCTTTGAGTCAAGGCACGCCTCCAACGAGACGAAGGGGCCTATGCGGCGGCCGCGGGTCACGGGGAAGACCTCGGAGCAGAACTTATCGCGCCTTGAGCCGGGCTTTTCCGGCGCGGGCTTTAAATATCTCGCCCCGTCGCCGAGCCACATACCGACGAGGGCGGTGTACACGGAATCGTTCAGCGCGTTATGAAACGTAAACGTATCCGGTATGCCGAGGTATTCTACGACGCGCCATAGGGCGGCCTGCTGCCTGTCCTCGCCAAGAGCGTGGGAAAAGGCGGCCTGAAAATCGAAAACGTGGGCGGGTTCGGTGAAGCTCAGCCCGTAGTACGCGCAGTTCTGCCGCACGGCCTCGAAATCGCCGCTGCCCCAGAAGGCAAACTCGTCATCGTCACCGCGCCACGCCTCGAACATACCCCAGGCCTCGGGAAACGTGACGTCGCTCTCGCGGGAGGACTCGAGATCGGGAAGGCTCCTCGCCCCGCGGTCGAATTTTTTATGTATGGCGGGCTTTATAAATACGCTGAAGGTATCTCTTATCGCGCCGGAGCCGTCAACCCTGACGGCTCCGATCTGAAGTATCTCGTCGACCGGCTTCGCGTCATACCCGCGATTCCACTCGAGGTCCATTACGATCATGCGGCGTCTCCTATCTCTTTTGTAAGCTCGGATATTGTAGCACATTTTGCGCCGCTTGACAATAGCGGGTGGGCGGCTATTTATCGCCGGGCTTTGCCACGACGGCTACGATATAGCCGAAGACGATGGCTGCGGTGAGCCCTCCGGCTGCGGCTGTAAGCCCGCCCGTGAAAGCGCCGGGAAGACCGGATTCGGCGACAGCCTTCTTAACGCCCTTCGCCAGATTGTACCCGAAGCCCGTGAGGGGCACGGTCGCTCCGGCTCCCGCCCATTTGACGAGGGGCTCGTAGACGCCGAGAGCGCCGAGAGCCACGCCAAGGCATACGAAAAGGGTCAGTATCCGCGCGGGCGTGAGCCGCGTTTTGTCTATCAGTATCTGGCCGACGGCGCAGATCGCCCCGCCGACAGCGAAAGCTCTAACGTAGGTCATTATATCCATAGATCACACCTCAATAGAGACGGCGCAGGCGATCGAGGGCACGCTCTCGCCCTGCATCGTGGTGGTGGGGGAAAGGAGAGCTCCCGTAGCGGCGAAGAGCACACGCTTCCACCTGCCGCTTCTCATTCCGTTCAGAATATATCCCGAAAGTACGCTCGCGCTGCAGCCGCAGCCCGAGCCGCCGGAGTGCACGTCCTGCTTCTCCCTGTCAAATATCAGCATACCGCAGTCGGTATAGCCTGAGCCGAGCTCGACCCCGTCCCGCCGACATAGGTCGCGCAGGATATCAGCGCCCGTAAAGCCGAGATCGCCCGTGACGATAAGGTCGTAGTACGATGGAGTCCTGCCGAAATCCTCAAAATGCGCCGTGAGCGTATCGTGCGCCGCGGGAGCCATCGCCGCGCCCATATTGTTCGCGTCCGTTATCCCGGCGTCTGTGATAACGCCGGGGGTTATGCCCGTCACCCTCGGGCCGGCTCCGCCCGAGGAGATTATAAGCGCGCCGCAGCCCGTCACCGTCCATTGGGAGGTGGGCGGCCTCTGGCCGCCGTACTCGAGCGGCATACGGTACTGGCGCTCCGCCGTTGAGAAATGCGAGCTCGTTACCGCCATAGCGTTTGACGCGAAGCCGGAGCTCACCGCCATAGAGGCGAGAGCGAGCGTCTCCGCCATAGTCGAGCAGGCGCCGTATACCCCGAAGTAGGGTATGCCGCTCTCCCTGAGACCGAAGGACGAGACCGTGCATTGGTTTACAAGGTCGCCCGCGAACGCGAGCTCTATATCCCCAGGAGACAGCGCCGCCTTCGCTAAAACGGAGGCGACGGTGTTCTTAATCATCCGGCTCTCCGCCTTTTCCCAGGTCTTTTCTCCGAAATAGCTGTCGTCCGATATCGTATCAAAGCTATCTTTAAGCGGACCCTCGCCCTCCTTGCCGCCGACCGTGCAGGCGGACGCAATTATCACAGGGGGCGCGTCGAGAGCGACGCTCCGCTTTCCGACTCTCTTTCCCATAAAAATCACCTCCCGCTTATTCTTCTCCGCAAAAAAGAAAAAATTCAATATTTACAAAAACATAATAAAATACTTCTTCCATTTGCGGCATTTTGCTGATATAATTATTTGGTAAGCACAAGGCCCTATACATTCTTGAAAGGAGAAATATACTAATGGGACTTATATCTGCAGCACTCGGCTCCGCGGGCGGCGTTCTTGCCGACCAGTGGAAAGAATATTTTTACTGTGAGGCTATGCCCGAGAACGTCCTCGTGACGAAGGGACATCACAGGACCTCCGGCCGCTCCACCAACACCAAGGGGAGCGACAACATAATCTCAAACGGCTCCGTTATCGCCGTTGCCGACGGTCAGTGCATGATCATCGTCGACCAGGGCAAGGTCGTCGACATCTGCGCCGAGCCGGGCGAGTTCATTTACGACACCAGCTCCGAGCCCTCCATATTCACCGGAAGCCTCGGCACGAGCCTTATCGAGACCTTTAAGAATTTCGCCAAGAGATTCACCTTCGGCGGAGAGGCCCCCAAGGATCAGAGGATCTACTTCTTCAACACCAAGGAGCTCATCGGCAATAAGTACGGCACCCCGAGCCCCGTTCCCTTCCGCGTAGTCGACGAGCGCGCCGGGATCGATATCGACGTCTCCGTCCGCTGCTTCGGCGAGTACAGCTATCATATCTCCGACCCCATTCTCTTCTACGTTAACGTCTGCGGCAATGTCACCGAGAACTACACCCGCGACAGGCTCGACAGCCAGCTAAAGGCCGAGCTCCGTACCGCCCTTCAGCCCGCTTTCGCGAAGATAAGCGCACAGGGCATCCGTTATTCCGAGCTGCCCGGACATACCTTTGAGCTTGCCGACGCCCTCAACGAAGTGCTCTCCGCCAAGTGGCGCGACCTCAGGGGCATCGAGATAGTTTCCTTCGGCGTCAGCTCCGTCACCGCCAACCCGGACGACGAGGCTATGCTCAAGGAGCTCCAGAAGAACGCCGCCTTCCGCGATCCCACCCTCGCTGCCGCGAACCTCGCCGCCGCTCAGATGGACGCGATGAAGAACGCCGCGAAGAACTCCGGCGGCGCCGCCATCGGCTTTATGGGCATGAATATGGCTCAGAGCGCCGGCGGAATCGATACGAACGCCCTCTACGCTCAGGCCGCCCAGCAGCAGGCCGCGCAGCAGCAGGCTGCTCCCGCGGCTCAGCCCAAGGTAAGCGTCGGCGGCTGGACCTGCCCCACCTGCGGAAAGAGCGACAACACCGGAAAGTTCTGCTCCGAGTGCGGCACGAAGAAGCCCGAGGATCAGAGCTGGTTCTGCCCCGAGTGCGGACACAAGAACACCGGTAAGTTCTGCCCCGAGTGCGGAACCCCGAGACCGTAAAAATTTCTTGCGTCGTAGGGAGGCATGCCCACATGCCTCCGCAAATTACGCGGACATGCACAATCCTCGGCGGAGCGATGTGGGCATCGCTCCCTACGAGGGGGTCTCCTCTTTTTTCGGCGGAGACTATCATCAAGGAGGCGGATCAATGCCCTCACAGGTAACAAACTATAAATGCCCGGCCTGCACGGGACCACTGCACTTTACAAGCGCTTCCGGAATGCTCGAATGCGATTACTGCGGAGCTCACTACACCGTTGAAGAGGTAGAGAGACTGATGCGCGAGGAGGAGGCGAAGGCCGCCGAGGCCTACGCGAACGCTCAGGCGAACGGCAACGGGTGGGACACCTCGCAGCTTGAAAACGAGTGGGGCGAGGACGCGGAGAACCTTCGCGCCTATAACTGCCCGAGCTGCGGAGCTGAGCTTATCTGCGACGCGACCACTGCCGCCACGAGCTGCCCCTACTGCAATAACCCGACCGTCGTTCCCGGACAGCTTTCTGGCATACTCAAGCCGGATTACGTCATTCCGTTCCGCTTTTCCAAGGAGCAGGCGCTTTCCGCCCTGAAGACGCATTACAAGGGCAAGCCCTTCCTTCCGAAGGCGTTTACAGACGCAAACCACATCGAGGAGATCCAGGGCGTTTACGTTCCCTTCTGGCTCTTTGACGGGGTCGCAGACGCGGACGTTGAATTCGCGGCGACGAGGTCGCACACCCGCCGCTCCGGAAACTACGAGATAACTACGACCGAGCATTACAGGATACTCCGCTCCGGCTCCGTCGGCTTCGACCGCGTGCCGGTTGACGCCTCGACGAAGATGCCCGATAACCATATGGACTCCATCGAGCCATACGATTACAGCGACATAAGGGACTTTTCCATCGCATACCTGCCCGGCTTCCTCGCCGATAAATTCGACGTAAGCGCCGAGGAGAGCGCGCCGAGAGCCGACATCCGCTGCAAGAATACCGTTATCGACAAGCTGAGAGGTACGGTGAGCGGATACTCCACCGTTTCAACGAGGAGCGAGAACGTCGAGCTCCGCCGCGGAAGCGTCAAGTACGCCCTTTTCCCCGTTTGGATGCTGAACACGAAGTGGAAGGATAAGACCTTTTTATTCGCGATGAACGGTCAGACCGGAAAGATCGTCGGCGACCTGCCGATAAGCAAGGGAAAGCTCTGGGGCACCTTTGCCGCCATCGCCGGCTCTGCCGCCGCCGTTTTGACAGCGCTTATGCTGATCGCGCATTAAGGGGGGCGGAATATGAAAAGATTATTAAGCTTATTCCTCGCCCTTGTGCTCCTCGCCGCCTTCGCCATTCCGGCTTTCGCAGATGAGGAACCTGCGGACGACCTCGAGACATTTCCGGCAGCCGAGGGCGAGCTCGAAACCCTTGACGGAGAGACAGTTATGGACGACGCGACGGAGGAAGACGTCTATATCTGGGACGAGGCCGATATTCTTACCGACAGCGAGCGCGAGAAGTTAAACGAGCTCTGCCGTAAACTCACGGAGGAACATGAGTTCGGAGTTTACATAATGACGGTAAACGACTACTCCGAATACGGACACGGCGACGTTTACGACGTTTCGACGCAGATATTCCTGGAGAAGGGGCTCGGAGTCGGCGACGACGCGGACGGGATCTTCCTTATCCTCAGCATGGACGAGAGGGACTTCGCCTTCTGCGCCCACGGCTACGGGGAGAAGGCGATAACAGCTTACACGAGGGGAATACTCGAGCAGGCGTTTTTGGATAACTTCCGCAAAAACGACTGGTACGGCGGATTTCGCGATTACGCCGAGACGAGCGTTGAGATAATCGAGGATACACGCGCTGGGAAGTACGATAAGCACGATTACTATGACGATTATTACAACTATTACAATTACGACGGCTCGAAAAAGTCGCTCCTCTCCGGAACGCAGATAGCCGTTATCGTCATAGTTCCGCTCATTATCGCGGGCATTGCGATACTGATAATGTCCTCAAAGCACAGGTCGGTGAAGAAGGCCGTAACGGCTGAGGACTACGTTATCCCGATGAGCCTTAATATCTATAACTCTCAGGATATATATACCCACACGACCGAATCAAGAAGGTATATAAGCGACGACTCACGCAGCGGCGGAGGAGGCGGTGGGGGAGGAGGCTCCAGCTTCCACTCCGGCGGCGGCTTCTCCGGCTCAAGCGGAAAATTCTAAAGTTAACGAAAAATCGCCGTTCCCTGTATCGGGGAACGGCGATGTTTTTCAATATCGTGATTGAATACAGAAACACTTATGTAAACGCGATAGGAGCAATTTGCCGAACCGTCACGCCTTTGGCGCGAAACAAGTGAACAAATGGTTAAAATCTTCACATTGTCTATTGCAAATTCTGAAATTTTCGATATAATGTTATATAGCAAAATTTGTACCGAATTTTTAGGAGGTCAACAGCTATGTACACTACCAACAAGGCCGTCCTCTCGTGGATAGACGAGATGGCAGCAATGACCAAGCCCGACAAGATCGTCTGGATCGACGGTTCCGAGGAGCAGCTTGAGGAGCTCCGCCAGGAGGCTTACAAGACCGGCGAGCTTATAAAGCTCAACGAGAAGGAGCTGCCCGGCTGCGTATATCATCGCAGCGCCATTAACGACGTCGCCCGCGTTGAAGGACGCACCTTCATCTGCTGCGAGAAGAAAGAGGACGCCGGCCCCACCAACAACTGGATGGATCCCGCCGAGATGTACTTAAAGCTCCGCGGCATCTACGACGGCGCCATGAAGGGCCGCACCATGTACGTTATCCCCTATTCCATGAGCATCATCGGCTCCCCGTTCGCAAAGTACGGCATCGAGCTCACCGACTCCATCTACGTCGTCGTCTCCATGGCGATCATGACCCGCATGGGCAAGCAGGTGTTCGACGCTCTCGGAGACAGCCCCGACTTCATCAAGGGACTCCACTCCAAGGCTCAGCTCGACGAGGAGAACCGCTACATCGTTCAGTTCCCGCAGGACAACACAATCTGGTCCGTTAACTCCGGCTACGGCGGAAACGTCCTTCTCGGCAAGAAGTGCTTCGCGCTCCGCATCGCCTCCGTTCTCGGCCGCCGCGAGGGCTGGATGGCCGAGCATATGCTCATCCTCGGCGTTCAGGATCCCGAGGGCAACGTGACCTACATCACCGGCGCCTTCCCCTCCGCCTGCGGAAAGACCAACCTGGCCATGATCATCCCGCCCCAGGTCTACAGAGATAAGGGCTGGAAGTGCTGGACCGTTGGCGACGATATCGCTTGGATCCGTCCGGGTCCCGACGGCAGACTTTGGGCCTGCAACCCCGAGAACGGCTTCTTCGGCGTCGCTCCCGGCACCAATATGAAGTCCAACCCGAACGCGATGCTCTGCACCAAGAAGAACTCCATCTTCACGAACGTCGTGCTCAAGCCCGACCTCACCGTTTGGTGGGAGGGCATGGATAAGAATCCTCCCGAGGGAGCCCTCAACTGGAAGGGCGAGCCCTGGGATCCCGCAGACGGCTCCAAGGGCGCTCATCCGAACTCCCGCTTCACGAGCCCGGCTGTCAACTGCCCCTGCCTCTCCTCCGAGTATAACAACCCGAACGGCGTGCCCATCAGCGCTATGCTCTTCGGCGGCCGCCGCGCCAAGACCGCTCCCCTGGTATATCAGAGCCGCGACTGGAACCACGGCGTATTCATGGGCGCCACCGTCGCCTCCGAGACCACCGCTGCCGCTACCGGCGCTGTCGGCGTAGTCCGCCGCGACCCGATGAGCATGCGTCCCTTCATCGGCTACCACGTTGCCGACTATTGGCAGCACTGGATCGATATGGGCAAGAGCGTAGCTAACCTCCCGAAGATCTTCCACGTCAACTGGTTCCGCACCGACGACGAGGGTCACTTCCTCTGGCCGGGCTTCGGCGACAATATGCGCGTCGTTGAGTGGATCATCAAGCGCTGCCGCGGAGAGGTCGACGCCGTCGAGACCCCGATCGGCTTCATGCCCAAGCCCGAGGACATCAGCCTCGAGGGCATCGAGGACGAGGTCAGCGAGGACACCCTCAAGAACCTCCTCTCCGTCGACGTCGAAGTCTGGAAGAAGGAAGCCGCCGACATCGAGGCCTTCTTCGAGCAGGTCGGCGAGGGCAAGCTCCCGAAGGAGCTCGCGGAGAACCTCGAGATCCTCAAGAAGAACCTCGGCGAGTAATTATGCGAATACGAAAAGGACCGCGTCACCCGACGCGGTCCTTTTTATCTTATCTCTATTGCAGAGCGCAAGAGAGATAATGTACGCTGATTAAACGCAATAAAAATATAACGGTCACATCTTAATGCACGAACGCAATTACATCGTATTTTTGTTGTAATTCTCTCCTTGTACTGATATAATCTATAAAAACCAAACTGTTCGGAGGGAAAATATGGCGATACTTTTGAAGGGGGCGCCGGTCGCTAAGGAGATCTGCGAGGAGGCTGCTCGGAGGGCTGAGAAGCTGCGCGAGCGCGGGATTGCGCCTGCTCTCGCCATCGTCCGCGTGGGCGAAAACGACGCCGATATCTACTATGAGCGGGCTGCTATGCGCCGCTGCGACGCCGTCGGTATCGACGTGAGGAACGTGATACTCCGCGAAAGCGTTACTCAGCAGGAGCTCATATGCGCTATCCGGGAGCTCAATGAGGACAGAGAGGTAAGCGGAGTGCTCATTTTCCGCCCGCTGCCCGCGCATATTTCGGACGAGGCGGTGAGGGGCGCGCTCGACCCGAAAAAGGACGTTGACGGGATAACCGAGGCCTCGCTCGGCGGAATCTTCACCGGGAGCGGGACTGGCTTCTGCCCCTGCACCGCCGAGAGCGTTATGGAGATACTGCGCTATTACGGCGTTGAGCTTGAGGGGAGAAGAGCCTGCGTTATCGGGCGCAGCCTCGTTATCGGAAAGCCCGTGAGCCAGCTTCTGATGGCGAAGAACGCCACCGTCACCGTCTGCCACACGAGGACGAGAGACGTAAAGGAGGAGACAAGGCGCGCCGACGTCATCGTTTCGGCAGCGGGGAGGGCAGGGACCGTGACGATAGGGAACGTGACCCCCGGACAGGTGATCGTCGACGTGGGGATAAACACCGATGAGAACGGCGGGCTTTGCGGCGACGTGGTTTTTTCCGACGTTGAGCCCTTCGTAAACGCGATAACCCCGGTGCCCGGAGGAGTGGGGGCCGTGACGACCGCCGTGCTCTGTATGCACGTTATCGAGGCGGCAGAGGGTAAAAAGTGACAAACTTCAAAAAATATATTGAAAATTCCGCAACGTTTGATATAATAATAATAAGCTCTGTAAGTATATTCTTAAAGAGAAAAATGAAGTAAGGAGGAACCCAATATGTTTTGTCCGAAATGCGGCGCAAGCCTTGAGGACGGCGCTCGTTTCTGCCCCGCCTGCGGCAGCATGATCGACGCGCCCGAGGTTGAAACGCCGGCAGAACCCGTATATGAAGAGCCCGTTTTTGAAGCTCCCGCGGCCGAGCCCGTAACCGAGGCACCCGCAGCCGAGGAGGGCTACACCCCCGCGGCCGAGCCCGCGAAGAAGTCCAGCTTCCTTGACAAGCTCCCGGTAAGCCCGAAGATCCTCGGCATCGCAGCAGGAGCCCTCGTGGTCGTTATCCTGCTCATCGTGCTCCTCACCTCCGGCGGCGGAGCCAGCGGAGCGTACACCTACGTCACTTCCCAGATCGTTGCCACCGAAAACGATGAGACCGCCTACATAGTCAGCCCCAACGGCAAGGTCCAGACCATCGAGGGCGACGGCAGCATCTATACCCGCGTCAGCGCTAACGGCAAGGCCGGCATCGCCTATTCTTCCGGCGCTCTCTATTTCTTCAATGAGAGCTCCAACAAGAAAATCACCGACGACTGCTCCGGCTACTACTCCATCTCCCAGGACGGCAGCACCGTCGTATACACCGAGGAGGGCGACGAGGGCTACGATCTCTACACCTACAAGGGCGGCAAGTCCGTAAAGATCGCCTCCGACGTCCCTTGCAGGCAGCATACACGAATGAATATTCACGCTTTCAGTATGGAATGATGTCGGCTCAAGAAAACCGTTCTGTATTTCCCTGGCGATATTCAGCTCTGTTTCCTGCATTGCCTTTTCACGGTTAAGCTTTGAAATATCCTTAATATAACGGTCTATTTCATATGCCATGCTGTTAAAGGAATCAGCCATTTTTGCAAATTCATCCTGTCCCTTGATTTCCAGCGGTACAAATTCACTTCCGCGCTCATGGATAAAACCGACCATTTTTTTGCTGATAAGAGTGACCGGCTTCTGTATCTTTCTTTTCAGAATAAACGCTATGATAAAGACGATCAGAACCGATGTGACGATTATCATAACCATTATATATCTGAATCTTGTCCTGACCGTGCTGACAGCATCACTTAAGGACACTTCCGCGCCCGCAATACAGAATGTTTCCTTCTCTTCGCCGGAGGTATCAGAGGATCTGTTCTTCTTTACCGGAACATAGCAGACTATTGTGTCACCGTATTCCGTATCGTCAAAGCAGAATGTCACTTCATCATTTGTGAAAGCCCTGATTTCTTCTTCATACAATATGTTTGAAACATAACCTATATTGACAGACTCCCTTGCTTCTTCCAAAGCGCCTTTGCCGTAACCTATGGAAAGGTATGTCTTGCAGCCCTTGTCCGGATCAAGTGCCTCGGTATAGATATAAGCCATACCCATAATATCACAAAGACTGT
>ONGN01000092.1 GCA_900317385.1 uncultured Eubacteriales bacterium | reverse complement strand
GGCACGAACGGAAAAACCACAGTTACGAATCTCATTAAGAGCGTTATCGAGGAGTGCACCGGCGCGAAGGTCGGGCTAATTGGCACGAACAGGAATATGATTGGCCTTGAGGAGCGCCCGGCGGAGAGAACTACGCCCGATTCCATAGAGCTTATGGGTCTTCTTGCCGAGATGGTCGAAAAAGGCTGCGAATATTGCGTGATGGAGGTCTCGAGCCACGCCCTATACCTTGACAGAGTCAGGAGCATAAGCTTCGAGGTCGGGGCCTTTACCAATCTGACGGAGGACCACCTCGATTTCCATAAGACGATGGAGGCATACGCCGAGGCGAAATCAAGGCTCTTCTCCATCTCAAAGCACGCGGTTATAAATCTTGACGACGAGTATTCGGAATATATGCTCGAGAGGGCGAAATGCCCCGTGTTCACCTATTCGACTGAGAGAAACGACGCGGACATAACTGCGAAGGATATTCGCCTTACTCCCGAGGGGATAATGTTCAGAAGCCTCGTCGGGTTTGAGATAATAACGGTAAAGCTCGGCATTCCCGGTATGTTTTCCGCGTATAACGCTCTCACCGCACTCTCCGTGTGCATCGTCCTCGGCATAGATGCAAAGTCGGCGGCAAACGCTCTTGCGCACTGCAGGGGAGTTATGGGCAGAGCCGAGGTATTCCCGACGGGCCGCGATTTCTCCGTTATAATCGACTACGCCCACACGCCCGACGCGCTCTCGAACATTTTAAGGACGGTGCGGGGCTTTGCAAAGGGCAGGGTAGTGCTCGTGTTCGGCTGCGGCGGCGACAGAGACCGGGATAAGCGCCCGATAATGGGAACGATAGCAGGCAGGCTCGCGGACTACGTTTACGTGACGAGCGACAACCCGCGCACCGAGCAGCCGATGGATATCATCGGGAACATCACGGCGGGAATGAAGAATACGAAGGCCGCCTATGAAGTGATCGAAAACCGCCGCGAGGCTATAAAGGCCGCTGTTCAGAACGCCAAAACGGGCGACGTTATCATCCTCGCAGGAAAGGGTCATGAGACCTATCAGATAATCGGGACCGAAAAGCTCCATTTTGACGAGCGCGAGGTCCTTGCGGATATTCTTAGTGAATGAGGTGCTTTACCAATGATCGTTAAGCTGCTTTGGGCCTTCGTCGGCTCTCTTCTCGTTACAACCGTGACGGGAGTATTCCTCGTGCCTTTTCTCAGAAAGAAGAAGGCGGGTCAGTCGATAAGGGAGGACGGCCCCGTTTGGCATATGGGCAAGTCCGGCACTCCTACGATGGGCGGCATAATGTTTATAGCCGGCATAGTCTTCGCCCTCGTAACGGGCGGGATCGAGGAGGCTGTGGCAGGAGACTGGAGGCATTTTATAATCTTCGGCTTCTCCATAATCTTCGCCCTGATAGGCTTTCTCGACGATTATGAGAAGCTGAAGAAAAAGCAGAATCTCGGGCTCACCGCCCTTCAGAAATTCGCCCTTCAGCTCGCCGCAGCAGTCGTTCTTATCCTGCTTCTAAGGCTTGAGGGACATCTGACGACCAGAGTGTTTATTCCCTTCACCTCGGCCTCGTTCGAGCTGCCCGACTGGCTATACTTCATCTTCGCCGCCTTCGTGATAGTCGGTACGGTGAACGCGGTCAATATAACCGACGGAATAGACGGCCTTGCCGCCGGTGTCAGCCTCCCGGTCGCTATATGCTTCGCCGCTACTGCCGCCGCCTGGGGTTATTCCTCCGTCGGCCTTTTCGGAGCCGCGCTTGCGGGCGGGCTCGCGGGCTTTCTGATTTTCAACTTCTACCCGGCAAAGATCTTTATGGGCGACACGGGCTCGCTTTTCCTCGGCGGCGCTATCTGCGCCACGGCCTTCGCCCTCAATATGCCGCTTCTCCTCGTCCCGCTCGGGATAGTCTATATCGTAGAGACCCTTTCCGATATAATCCAGGTGACGTATTTCAAGCTCAGCCACGGAAAGCGCGTATTTAAAATGGCGCCGCTTCACCATCACCTTGAAATGAGCGGCTGGGGCGAGAGAAGGATTTTCACCGTGTTCACCGCAATAAGCGCCTGCTTTGCCATTCTGACCTTCTTCGGAGTATGGCAGCGCCCGGGCGTTTGATGAACTTAGTTTATTTAATCAAGCTTAAAAGGAGGCCGCCGTATGGCGCGGTATGACAACGAAAAAACCGAATACAGCGGCGAAAGACTTCCGGAAAGAGAGACTCCGGAGGAGAATATAAAGCTCAAGCGCGGACCGATGGATATGCCGTTCTTCCTTCTCGTCCTCGTCATTCTCGTCATAGGCGTGATAACCGTGCTCTCCGCGAGCTTTGCAAACGCCTATTACGATAACAAAAGCCCGACATATTATTTCGGACGCCAGTTTATTTTCGCCGTGCTCGGCATCGCCGCTATGCTTTTCATCTCGCGCCTGCCGGTAAAGCTCTTCAGAAAGTTCTCACTATATCTCTTCGCCGGAACCGTTTTCCTTCTCGTTATGGTAAAGGTCCCCGGCGTTGGCATTACGATAAACGGAGCTACGAGATGGCTGGGTATAAGAAACGTTATCACCTTTCAGCCCTCGGAGATAGCGAAGCTCTCCGTCGTACTGCTTTTTGCGAATATGGCCTGCGTGTACAAGGACAGGATGAAGACCTTCAGATGGGGTGTTCTGCCCTTCCTCGGAGTGTTGCTTATCCTCGGCGGCCTCGTAATATGGGAAAGGCACGTCTCCGCCACGGCGATAATCCTCGCCGTTGGGGCAATAATGATGTTCCTCGGCGGAACGAATCTTGCCTGGCTTCTCTCTGCGGGCGGGCTCGCAGCTGCGGCTCTCGTGTTCATAATTAAATTCACGGGCTATACCTCAGACCGAGTAAATGCCTGGCGCGACCCCTTTGCCGACAGACTCAACACGGGCTATCAGATAATCCAGAGCCTTTATGCCATCGGTTCCGGCGGTCTTTTAGGCGTCGGTATTGGTCAGTCGAGGCAGAAGTACCTGTACCTTCCTTACGACTACAACGACTACATTTTCTCGATCTACTGCGAGGAGATGGGCTTTATCGGGGCCGTGCTGCTGCTCGTCCTTTTCGCCCTTCTCATTATGAGGGGCTACTGGCTCGCTATGCACTGCCGCGACCGCTTCGGCTCTCTCGTTATCACGGGAATTACGACGCTCCTTGCGATACAGGTATTTCTGAATATCGCAGTCGTTACGAATACGATGCCCTCCACCGGAATATCGCTGCCGTTTTTCTCCTACGGAGGCACGGCTCTGCTCCTTCAGCTTGCCGAGATGGGAATAGTTCTTTCAATATCCCGCGATATTCCGCTGAAGCGGGCTGAGAAGAAGGAGGATAAAGAGAAATGAGATTCCTTTTCGTTTCAGCCGGTACTGCCGGGCATATCAATCCCGCTCTCGCCATCGCCGGAGAGCTTCGCAGAATAATGCCGGACGCAGAGTTCTTATTCGTCGGAGCGGGCAGAGAGATGGAAAAAAGGCTCATTCCCCGAGAGGGCTTCGAGCTTAAAAACCTTAGAGTGACCGGCCTTGCAAGGGGCTTTTCGGGCAAGGATATAAGGCACAACGTAGAGACGCTCAATAATCTCGTAAACGCGAACAGGGAAGCGGCAAACGTGATAAGTTCTTTTAAGCCGGATTGCGTTATCGGCACGGGCGGCTACGTCTGCTATCCCGTTATCCGCGCCGCGGCAAAGCGCGGCATTCCGACGGTGCTGCACGAGTCCAACGCAGAGCCCGGAATGGCGAACAAGCTGCTCAGCGGAATAGTTACGAAAATGCTCGTCGCCTACCCAAACGTGGAAAAGCGATACAGAAGACCGGACAGAGTGATTTTCACCGGCACCCCGGTAAAGGGCGACTTCGGCGACTTTACGCCCGCAAAGGCGAAGGCACACCTCGGACTCGATGCGGATACTCCGCTCGTCGTCTCCTTTTGGGGGAGCCTCGGAGCTGACTTGATGAACGCGCATATGGCGCGATTTATTGCACAAAATGAGAAAGAAAAGGCCTTTTACCATATCCACGCTACCGGCGGCGGAGAAGCCGGACTTGAAAAAATGCGAGCCCGCCTAAGGGAGCTCGGCGTAACGGATCCGCAGACGACCGACCTGAGACCCTATATCAACGATATGGGCCTCGTAATGACGGCTGCAGACCTTATAATTTCAAGGGCGGGCGGTTCGACCCTTGCCGAGATAACGAATACGGGTACCGCTTCGATTTTAGTGCCCAGCCCGAACGTAACGGCAAATCAGCAGGAGAAGAACGCGGCCGAGCTTCAGAAAAACGGGGCTGCGATAATGCTGAAAGAGTCAGAGTGCAGCGGAGCGGCGCTTTACAGGGAGACCAGGCAGCTTTTGACAGACGAAACGAGACTTTCCGGCGTCGCAAAGCGGGCAAAGGAGCTCGGAAGACCGAAGGCAAGGGAGAAGATCGCGGAGATCGTCCTCGGCCTTGTAAAATAATCTATGTCTTTTTCGCCCCGGGCGAATAGAATGCCTCGAAGGTATTTTTCGAGGTGTTACGATGAAAAAACTGAAAATAACGGGAGGCGCTCGGCTTTCAGGCTCGATCAAAGTACAGGGCTCAAAGAACAGCGCACTTCCGATACTTGCCGCCGCGATAGTATCTGGCGGCGAGACCACGGTACATAACTGCCCCGCGATAACGGACGTGGAGGCGGCGCTTGACATTTTGCGATATCTCGGCTGCAGAGCAGAGAGAAACGGGGAGAGCGTATTCGTTGATTCCTCGGGCCTTTCGAGGACGGACGTGCCCGAGAGACTGATGAGCCGTATGCGCGGAAGCCTTTGCTTTCTCGGCGCTGTCCTCTGCCGCGCGGGAGAGGTAAGGCTCGGTTTCCCCGGCGGCTGCAGGCTCGGACCGAGGCCGATAGATATCCACGTGCGGGCGATGCGAGATCTTGGGATAACGGCGGAGGATAACGGAAGCGAGCTCGTTTTCAAGGCGGAGAAGCCGCACGGCGGCGTCGTAGAGCTGAGCTTTCCGAGCGTCGGCGCTACGGAAAACGCGCTTCTCGCGGCTTCGGGAATACGGGGAACAACGGTGATAAAAAACGCCGCGAGGGAGCCCGAAATAAATGATTTAGC
>ONGN01000064.1 GCA_900317385.1 uncultured Eubacteriales bacterium | reverse complement strand
CACAAAGCCACTCAAGGCCGTTGACGACGTTTCTTTTTCCATAAAGCGCGGCGACACCCTCGGAATGGTCGGCGAATCAGGCTGCGGAAAAACGACTGTAGGCCGCTCCCTTCTGCACCTGTACGAGCCTACGGGCGGCGAGGTTGAGTTTGACGGAAAGCTTATTAAAACAAAAAGCGATATCATGGAGCTTCGTAAAAAAGCGAATATGGTATTCCAGGACCCCTACTCCTCTCTGAATCCCAGAATGACTGTCTCCGATATTATCGCGGAGCCTCTTGACATACATAAGATGTATGATAATAAGGCCGAGCGACGCGAACGCATACTCGAGCTTATGGATAAAGTTGGCTTGAACAGCGAGCACGCCTCCCGCTATGCCCATGAATTTTCCGGCGGTCAGCGCCAGCGCATCGGCATCGCCCGCGCCCTTGCCCTCAGCCCCTCGTTCATTGTCTGCGACGAGCCTGTTTCCGCTCTTGACGTTTCGATTCAGGCACAGGTAATCAATATGTTTGTTGAGCTTCAGGAGCAGCTGGGTCTCACCTATCTCTTCATTGCCCACGATATCCTCGTAGTTCGCCATATAAGCAACCGTATAGCCGTAATGTATCTCGGAAAGATGGTAGAGCTTGCGGACGCCGACGTTATTTACGATCAGCCTCTGCACCCATACACCCGCTCGCTGATGTCCGCCGTTCCTCAGCCGGATCCGAAAATTGCGAGAGCGAACAAGGCTGCCCCTTCCGCACCCGCTGCCCTCACGCGGCAGCCTGCTGCGCTGAAAGCGTTCCGGAATTCAAAGAGGTGGAAACCGGACACTTCGTCGCCTGCCACAGGGTGAACGAAATATAAAGAGTTCATTATATGCCCTATTCGCATATTCTGATAAAAAATCTTGAAAGGAAGAACGAAATGAAAAAGATTCTCGCATTGATCCTTGCTCTTTGCATGGTGGCTGCTCTTGTCGCCTGCAACGGAGAAGTCAAGCCGGATAAGCCTGACCAGAATGACGAGCCCTCCAGCATCGCCGTCTGCCTCAGCTCTGAGCCTGACACTCTTGACCCCGCCCTCAACTCCGCTGTTGACGGCGCCACCCTTATCAGCCACCTGTTCTCCGGCCTTGCTAAGTGGGCACAGGATGACAAGGGCGCTCTCGTCATCGTCCCCGACGCCGCTGAGGCTCTCGTAGAGGGCGTTCAGAACGCCGACGGCACTGTGACCTACACTTACACCCTCCGCGACGGACTCAAGTGGTCCGACGGCAAGGACGTCACCGCCGCTGACTTCGCCTTCGCTTGGCAGCGCGCCGCCTCCGAGGAGCTCGGAGCCGACTACGGCTATATGTTCGAGGTAGTCGACGGCTACGGCACCGACGCTCTTAACGTCAAGGCTATCGACGCCAAGACCATCGAGGTCACCCTTGCAAACGCCGTTTCCTACTGGAACGAGCTTCTTGCATTCCCCACCTACTTCCCCGTCCGTGAGGACGTCGTCTCCAACGAGGCATGGGCTACCGATCCCGCCACCTACGTCTGCAACGGCGCTTACACCATCACCGGCTGGGAGCATGACAGCGTTATCACTCTTGAGAAGAACGCCAACTTTGTTGACGCCGATCAGATCCTTATGGACAAGATCGAGTTCTATCTCTCCGACGACTCAAACAACATGGTCGCCAACTTCAAGAACGGCACCTGGCAGCTTATCGACGACGTTCCCACAAACGAGATGGCTTCCCTGAAGGCAGAGTATCCCGATGAGTACATAGTCGCCGGTCAGATCGGCACCTACTATGTCTGCTGGAACGTAAATGAGGACATCCTCCCCGCTGACAGCGGACTTACCGGCGTAGAGGCCGAGAACGCCCGCGCCGAGATCCGCAACGCCGTAAGCCTCCTCTTTGACCGCAACTATATCGTTGAGGAAATCGGCCAGGCCGGTCAGGTTCCTGCTTCCTCCTTCGTTGCTATGGGTATGACTAACCCCGACGGAACCCAGTTCTATGAGACCGCCGGAAGCAACGACGGCTTCAACGGTTACTACAACGTCTCCAAGGACGCTGTTGAGTCTAACTTCGCTAAGGCTGTCGAGACCCTGAAGAAATATTATGCATACGACGAGGCTTCTGCCAAGTTCACTAACTTCCCGACCATGACCTACCTCTACAACACCTCCGAGGGACACAAGGCTATCGGTGAGTATCTCCAGAGCGCTCTTGCCGGCATTGGCATCACGATGAACCTCGAGAACCAGGAGTGGGCCACCTTCCTTAACACCCGTAAGAACGGCGATTACTCTATCGCCCGCAACGGCTGGCTCGCTGACTACAACGATCCTATCTGCTTCCTTGATATGTGGACTACCGGCTCCGGCAACAACGACGTTCAGTTCGGCAAGGGCGACCACGCTGACGTTAAGGCGTACAGCCTCGACCTCACCGCTCTCGGATATGACGTTAAGGTTGAGAACGGAACCTGGGCTGAGACCTATGATGTTCTTATAAAGACCATCAAGGGTTGCACTGACAACAACGTTCGCTATCAGCTCATGCACATCGCCGAGGACCTCCTTATGTCCACCGGCTGCATCTGCCCGCTTTACTTCTACACTGATACCTATATGATCAGCAAGACTGTAAAGGGCTTCTTCTCCAACCCCCTCGGCTATAAGTACTTTATGTACTGCACCGTTGACTAATTCTAAATAGCAAAAAAACCGGCGCACTGCATTCTGAACTGCACCCCGTCAAGTAGACAGTGAAATAATTAAAATAAAGTTCACAGAGCCGATGCTCTGTGGCACCGCAGATTTTGGCAAGCCGCTTTGCGGCCAGCCAAAGTCTGCGGTCTTGTTTTAAGCAGCCTTGTAAAGCTCGTGCTTCTCCATCGGCGTGAGAACGCCGAGATTGCGCTGCACACGCCGCGTGTTGTAGTAATGAATGTAGTTCGTGATCATCTGAACGAGCTCTTTCTTGCTCGTAAATCTTTTACCGTAATATCTCTCACGCTTGAAGATACCCCAAAATCCTTCCATGGGGCTGTTATCAATACATTTGGCCACACGGGACATGCTCTGCGTCATTCCGGCTTTCTCTAATTTGTGATGGAAGGTTCGGTTAGTGTACTGAAAGCCTCTGTCGCTATGGAATTCCTGAACGGCTCGGTACTGATGAGCCTGCCTCACTTGTGAGAGGCGTCCCTCCTCTCGATCTCGTCCAATTTTTTTAGCAGATCACGCTCAATCTCTGCTATATACAGTTGATGCTTAAGACGCTCTATCTCAATCTGTGCTGCTTCCAATTCCGTCCGTGGCGTCTGATCCTTCTTGCGCTTGCCTCTGCGATCCTCAAGCCACGCCTCGCCAAGCTCCTCAAAACGCAGCGTCCATGTGCGTACCTGCTGGTAGCTCACCTTGTACTTCAGCGCCATCTCTCCGTAGTTCTTCCCTGACGCCAGACAATCCTTTACGATCGCTAACCTCTCTTCCTGTGTCGTTTCCCGTCCCTGCTTCATGTAGCTTCCGCCTCCCGAGTGTTTTACGGAGTCTAAATCTCCATGAGCATTATACACCTTTACCCAATTTCGGAAAGTGTGAGTGCCACGAATACCGTATTTTCTGCAAATCGTCTGAACGCTTCCTCCTCCTCGCAGATAGTCGGTCACTGCCGCAACTTTCAATTTAGGCTCATATGTTCGGTTCCTAATATGTGTGAATCCTTCTATGCCTTCATTTTCATACACGTTTATCCAGCTCTTTACTGTTTCACGATCGGCTCCTGTCCTTTGTGCTGCCTCACTGATTCCTATCTTGTTACTGAGACATGCCTGTGCTATTTTTATCTTTTCGTCTATACTCATTTTCCGCCTTTGTGACATAGCAATGCTCCCCCTACGTTTCACAGTGTTTTTTCCTTTCACTGTCTCTCATAGAGGGAGCATATCAGTCGGCGGCGCGCCATTCTTCTTTTGTGTACTGGACTTATGCGCTGGAATGTGTTAAACTTCTACCGGGGTGATTAGTATGGATTACCGCGGCGAGGCTCCGCAAATCATTTCAGAGTTTCTTATTTACCATGAGACGGTTAAAGGACATTCTAAAAAAACGGTTGACGAATACTATCTTGATTTAAGAACCTTTTTTAGGTTTATGAAAATTGAAAAGAATTTGGTGCCGCGTGATACTCCTTTAGACGAGATAAGCATTAAGGATCTGGATCTCGATTTTGTAGGATCTGTCACTCTATCCAACGTCTATTCATATCTTTCGTTTCTGTCACGCGACCGTGAGAAAAATCACAATAGCCGTGATAAGCAGTACGGTTTAAACGCGGCTTCCCGCGCCAGAAAGGTCGCTACTATCCGCTCTTTTTATAAGTACCTGACTGTAAAGACGAAGCAGCTTGAAACCAATCCTATTCTCGATCTCGATTCCCCGAGAACAACAAAGACCCTTCCCCGCTATTTAAGCGAGGACGAGTCTGTTAATCTATTAACAAACATAGAGGGCCCGAATCAAGCGCGGGACTTTTGTATAATAACCATCTTTTTAAATTGCGGGCTTCGTATCTCCGAGCTTGTCGGACTTAACTTATCCGACGTGCATGAGGATCATCTCAGAGTTATCGGTAAAGGCAGCAAGGAGCGAGTTGTTTATTTAAATCAGGCCTGTATCGACGCTATCAACGACTATCTTCTCGTCCGCCGCTCTATCGCCGCGATCGACAGAAACGCTCTCTTCCTCTCCTCTCGCAGGACAAGGATCAGCACAGCGGCAGTCCATTCGCTTGTAAAGAAGCATATTGCCGCAGCCGGGCTTGACAGCACGAAATATTCTTCCCATAAGCTTAGACACACCGCTGCAACGCTGATGCTTCATAACGGAGTTGACGTTCGCACACTTCAGGAGCTTTTGGGGCACGAACATCTGAATACAACTGAGATTTATACCCACGTTGAGAACACGGGGCTTAGAGAAGCCGCCCTTCTCTCCCCTCTCGCAAACTTCAAGCACGAGGAGAAGGAGAAAGATCAAATACAAGACGAGGAATAAAAAATGACGGTCTTTTCAGGCCGTCATTTTTATGGTTATTTTGCTTTTTTCTTTTTATCGCCGAAGGAGAACATTGCCCAGAGCGCGGTTATCAATAGCACCGCCGTATCGAGAAGCGCGACTGCAAACATGTTGAATATTCCGAGAAGCGCAAACAGGACGGAGATCGCCTTAGCTGAGAACAAAAGAATAATTCCGATTTTCGCTTTTGAGGCAACGCTCTTTGCAATTTTCAGCGCCTCGGGGATAAGCTCGCTCTTCCCTTCCGGTATTATCACGGAAGCGGGGCTTTGCTTTGCTTCGCCCAGGATTATCCTGAGATCGGCGAGGGGCGCTGCTTCAATATCGCTTTCAGACCAGGTTATTATGCCGAGCTTATCGTCAGGCTCCTGATTTGCGGCAATGTACTGGATCCGCTCGTATTTATCGCGAGGCAGGCAGTCCGCGTAAACCTCGTTTATGCCGACCTCTTTTCCGAGCCTGGTCGCCGAAAGGGTGTTATCCCCGGTAATAAGCGCAACGCTCGAAATGCCCTCCTTGCGAAGCTTGGAAACGGCTTCGCGGGTACCTGCTTTTGTATGATCCTCAAAGTCTATTCGGCCGACGTACGTCTTTCCGACAGCGACGTAAACCGAGGTGATCGGAGAAGGAGAAATATCTCCCTTGACGCCAAGTCGCTCCATAAGCTCGAGATTGCCCACGGCGACGATTATTCCGCCCTGGAGCTGAACTATGTTACCAGAGCCCTTCTCTTCTCTGTGGCGCTCTATGCGGCTCATATCGACGTTTACTCCGGCGTAGCTCTTTATGGCGGCTGCAAGCGGGTGCTGCGAATAAGCCTCAGCGTAAGCCGCGAGATAAAGGAGCTGATTGTCGCTCAGCCTTATAGGATATACGCCCGAGATCATATAAGTGCCATCCGTTACCGTTCCGGTTTTGTTGAAGATAACGGACGTGAGTCCGGCGGCGGAGTTTATGCTTTTTGCGTCAGAAAACAGGATTCCGCTTTTCAGCGCCTTCCCTTTTCCAAAGTCATATATAAGAACGGAAAGCGCTATAGTAGCGATAGGACAAGCTGCAACGAGAACGGTAAGCGCCCTATGTATCCACTCAGCGGTTGACTCTCCGCCAAATATAAGCGAAAGAAGAGCGATAAGAACGGCTGCACCTGCCATAACGGGCGTAAACAGCATCGTTACAAGCCTTATTCTGCCCTCGAGAACGTCCTCGTCGTTATCAAAACCTGCGCCTTCAGTTGCAAGCCTGGCCTCGTCGCTGAACCATTGAATGAGGTTATCGCGGAACGTAAACCCGACGTCCGCAAGGATGAGAACGAGGACTGCGTCAGCAGGCCTTCCGACGAGGGCGGAAAAAACGGCGGCAACGGATATGATCAGATATTCCGATATAAAATGCTTATTCGAAATATCTTTGACCGCGTTAAGAAAAACGGGAATACCACAAAGAGCAACGGACGCAATGGTAAGTATAACCTTGACCCAGTCCGGAACGAAGCTCATCAGGCTGAAGACAAGACACACCAGACCGCCAAGGATCCTGATCGCGGAATTGATATAGGGACTTCCGGCAAGCGTCTTTAAGAAATTAGGCTTTCCCTCCTGCTCATCCGATTCTGCCCCATCGTTTTCCGTTGGCTCGTCCATAAACGATTCGAAGTCAGGAAAAGAGTCGTCGCCATTAAAGGCGGAATCGCTGATCGTAACGCTGAACGGGGCTTCCTCCCCTGCTTCAACGCTCTGAACCTCGAATGAAGCTTCTGAATTTGTAACATTCAGCTCGGCGGCCGTTTGTTCGTTAGTCTCTATGTCCATTTGTTTCACCACCTAATAAAAAATAGCGGCAGTCTATCAACTACCGCTATTATAAACTATTACATTAGTAAAATCAAGCTTTTCCGTCGCAGCCGAGAACATTTACGAGCTTATGAGCGACCATAGCCTTGATGGCAGCGCGGCCGGGAGTGAGATACTGGCGCGGATCGAAATGATCGGGATGCTCAGCAAAGTGCTCCCTGATGCTCGCGGTGAGAGCGAGACGGAGGTCGGAGTCGATGTTGATCTTGCAGACGGCGCCTCTGGCGGCCTGACGGAGCTGCTCCTCGGGGATACCTACGGCGTCCGGCATCTTTCCGCCGTACTTGTTGATCATATCAACAAACTGCTGGGGAACGCTGGAGGAGCCGTGAAGAACGATGGGGAATCCGGGAAGACGTCTGGCAACCTCGTCAAGAATGTCAAAACGAAGAGGAGGCGGTACGAGCTTGCCGGTCTCGGGATCGCGGGTGCACTGCTTGGCGGTGAACTTATAAGCGCCGTGGCTCGTTCCAATGGCAATTGCGAGGGAGTCGCATCCGGTGCGCTCAACGAACTCCTGAACGTCCTCAGGACGGGTGTAGGAGGAATCCTCGGCGGAGACGTTTACCTCGTCTTCAACTCCGGCGAGAGTGCCGAGCTCGGCCTCAACGACAACGCCGTGATCGTGAGCGTACTCAACGACCTTCTTGGTGATCTCAATATTCTCCTCGAAGGGAAGACCGGACTTGTCGATCATTACGGAAGAGAAGCCGCCGTCGATGCAGCTCTTGCAGAGCTCGAAGCTGTCGCCGTGGTCAAGATGGACAACGATAGGAAGATCAAAGCCGGCAGTCTGCTCAGCGTCGGCAACAGCGGCCTCGATGAGCTTCATAAGATAAACGTGCTTTGCGTAGTTGCGAGCGCCCTTGGAAACCTGGAGTATAAGCGGAGCGCGAAGCTCGATAGCGGCTTCGGTGATGCCCTGTACAATCTCCATGTTGTTAACGTTGAAAGCGCCGATGGCGTATCCGCCGTTATAGGCTTTCTTGAACATTTCGGTAGAGGTGACTATTGCCATATTTACCAACTCCTTAGAATTTCATTTAGAACTGGCTATATTTTACCATAATTCCGCCGTATTTCAAGAGGTATTTTATAAATAATCCACAACATATAGAAAACGAAGCCAAAATCGGCTCCGTTTAATGTCATACGATTTATATTTCCGGTCCAATCCAGCGCCAGTAATAGTCGGTGATTATATCCCCTGCTGTCCACAAGTACCAGGTATTTCTTGTCTCCCCTATTTGTATGCCGTCGTCCTTGGGATACAGAGTATTCTGTAAAAACTCCCACTGGGCTTTAGAAAAAACCGCGCCAGTCAGACTGTCCTTTATCAGCACGCTGCTATCAAACCAAGAGACGTCGCCGGCAGCGTAAACGGAACCGTTTATCGAAGTGCCGGAAATATAATCGTAAAACCCACCGTCTGTGCCGTACAGTATCTCCGTATTGCGGAAGGAGGCGAGCGTAACGTATTTAGACTCAGTGACTAAAACGTCTCCGGGAACGCATTTTGGGTGCTCAGTACCCTGTTCAAACGAGATATTAAAGTTTCTTTCACCCAGTATACGCTTTGACGGCTCTGCAAGGCGATAAATG
>ONGN01000097.1 GCA_900317385.1 uncultured Eubacteriales bacterium | reverse complement strand
CTTGATACGGCGGTGAGAAAAAAGAAATCGGACGAGGAATCTGAGATATGAACGTACTTATTACGGGCGGGACCACCTTCGTAAGCAAGTATGCGGCTGAGTATTTCATAAATAGGGGAGACAGGGTTTCCGTCCTCAACAGGGGGAGCAGAGCCCAGGTCGAAGGGGCGGAGCATATCCGCGCCGACAGACTGAACCTCTCGGGCGCTCTTGAGGGCAGGAGCTTTGACACCGTCCTCGATATAACGGCGTATACGGCCGGGGATATCCGCGCCCTGCTCTTATCCGGGGCGAGCTTTAAGGACTACGTTTTCATAAGCTCAAGCGCGGTCTACCCCGATACCGCGCCGCAGCCCTTTACAGAGGAAACGCCCTGCGGAGAAAACTCCGTTTGGGGAAGCTACGGTATAAATAAGCTCGAAGCGGAGCGTTATCTAACCGAGAACGTACCAGGCGCATATATTCTGCGCCCGCCGTATTTTTACGGGAAGTACGATAACCTCTACCGCGAGACCTTCGTTTTCGACTGCGCCATGAAAGATAGACCGTTTTATATCCCGGGGGAGGGGAACATGCGGCTGCAGTTTTTTAACGTCGCCGACCTCTGCCGCTTTATCGAAATACTCATAACAAAGCGCCCGTCAGACCGCGTATTCAACGTGGGAAATCCCGGGACCGTGACCGTTCGGGAATGGGTGGAGCTATGCTACCGGGCGGCAGGCAGGAAGGTGGAGCTTAGAAGCGTTGATAAGCTCGTCCCGCAGAGGGAATATTTTCCGTTCTACGATTACGAGTACGTTCTGGACGTCTCAAAGCAGGCTGAGCTTATGCCGGAGACGACGCCCGTTGAAAAGGGACTTACCGAGGAATTTAAGTGGTATAAGCTCCATCCGGAGAGCGTCTATCGGAGAAGACCGTATATCGACTTTATCGATAAAAACCTGCGATAATCGTAAAAATTTAAAAAATCCCCCTGCGTCAGGCCTTGCTCGTGACGCTGCGTAATGAGCTAATATGGGCTCAAGGAGGTGAAGGGCTATGTCAAAATACACGACGGGAGAGATAGCAAAACTCTGCGGCGTAACGGTCAGGACGGTGCAGTATTACGATACGCGCGGCATCCTCGTACCGAGCGAGCTGTCCGAGGGAGGCAGAAGGCTATATTCCGAGGACGACGCAAATCGTATGAAGATCATCTGCTTTCTCCGTGAGCTCGGTTTTTCAATCGACGCGATAAGTCAGCTTCTTGCGGAGGATGACCCCGGCAGCGTTATAGACCTTCTCATCGAGCAGCAGGTTAATACCCTGAACGAGGAGATAGGCGAGCGCCGCGAAAAGCTCGAAAAGCTTTTATCGATGCAGAGGGAGCTTAAAAGCGTGCAAAATTTCTCCGTCGACTCAATAGGCGACATAGCGTATACGATGAACAACAAAAAGAAGTTAAGAAAGATCCACGCAACGATGCTCCTGTCCGCAATACCCGTCACACTGATAGAGTGGGGTGCTATCGCACTTTGGATAACGAATGGCTGGTGGTGGATGATATTTATCTGCGCGGCAGTCGCCATTCCATACGGGATACTGATCTCAAGGTATTATTTCACACACGTGGCCTATATCTGCCCGCAGTGCCACACGGTGTTTGAGCCTAAATTCAAAGAGGCCTTTTGGGCGGCGCACACGCCTTCGACCCGCAAGCTCACCTGCCCGTCCTGCGGTCATCGTGGCTTCTGCGTTGAGGTGGCAAAGGAAGAAACAAAAGAAAAAAGCGAGTGAGATTATGGAAGCTATCAAAACGGTTGATCTTACGAAGTACTACGGGAAAGCGCGCGGCATAACAAATCTGAACTTATCCGTTCGCGAGGGGGATTTCTTCGGCTTTATCGGGCCGAACGGAGCGGGAAAGTCGACTACGATCCGCACCCTTCTCGGGCTCATAAGGCCGACCTCGGGCGAGGCATATATTTTCGGAAAAAACGTAACTGTTAAACCGGAGCTTATCCGGCGGGAGGTAGGCTATCTCCCGTCTGAGGCGGCGTTCTACTCCGGAATGAGGGTATCGGAGATCCTGAAGCTCTCCGCCGACCTGCGCGGAAAGGACTGCGGCGCCGAGGCAAAGAGGCTCTGCGAACGCCTTGAGCTTGATACGACGAGAAAGGTTAACGAGCTGTCCTTCGGAAACAGAAAAAAGGCCGCGATCGTCTGCGCTCTTCAAAGCGAGCCATCGCTTCTCATACTCGACGAGCCCACGAGCGGCCTTGACCCGCTTATGCAGAGGGAGTTCTTCGAGATCTTGCGCGAGCGGAACAAAAATGGGGCTACGGTTTTTCTCTCAAGCCACGTTCTTTCCGAGGTGCAGCACAACTGCGCCCGCGCCGCCATTGTCCGCGAGGGAACGGTAATAGCCTGCGACAGCGTCGACAGTCTCGCGAGGGCGAACGCCAAGCGCGTAACTCTCTGCGGAACGGCGGAGCTCTCCGGCCTTGAAGGCGTTCGGGACATACAGAAGACTGACGGAGGCGCGAGCTTCCTGTTCAGCGGCGAGACCGAGGAGCTTCTCAAAAGGCTTTCGGAAGGAAAGATCCTTGACCTCACAATCTCCGAGCCGGATCTTGAGGAGATATTCCTTCACTATTACCGGAAGGAGGATGAAAAATGACCATCGTAAAGCATGAGCTCAGGCAGGGAAGAGTATCCCTTCTGATATGGACCTGCGCCATCGTCCTGCTTCTCGGCATCAACGTCCTCTTGTATCCTGAGATGAAGAGCCAACTTGATGATGTAAACGATATGTTTTCGTCAATGGGCTCGTTCACCGCCGCATTTGGAATGGACCGGCTGAGCTTCGGCATGTTTAAGGATTATTACGCCCTTGAGTGCGGAAGCGTGCTCGGCCTCGGCGGGGGCATATTTGCCTCGCTGCTCGCGGCGGGTATGCTGAGCAAGGAGGAGAAGGAGCACACGGCGGAGTTTCTTCTCGCACATCCCGTCAGCAGAAAGCGGATCATATCGGAAAAGCTTGCCGCTGTTTTTGCCGAGATAACGGTCATGAATCTTATAGTATTCGCTATGGCGATTGGCTGTACTAAGGCAATCGGGGAAGAGATACCCTGGAAGGAAGCCGGACTGATACATCTTGCGTATTATATACTCCAGCTTGAGCTTGCGGGAATATGCTTCGGCATATCCGCCTTTATGAGAAGGGGGAGCGTCGGCGTCGGTCTCGGGCTTGCGATTACTTTGTATTTTCTCAGCCTGATCGCCAATATCACTGAGTCTGCAAAGCCATTAAAGTATGTAACTCCGTACTCATACTGCGAGGGAGCCGACATCGTGACAAACGGGAGCCTGGACTGGGTGAAGGTATCCCTCGGGCTTGCGATATGCGCTTTGTGCGTCCTCGCCGCATATTTGAAATATCCACGTAAGGATATACAGTAGCTTATATTTTTTCAAATCAGACCGAATTGCACTTCGGTCTGATTTTCTTTTGTGATAAATACGGTTGTTTTTATGGAAAATTTGTTTTATAATCTACGGTAGAGATTTATAAAAAACCGGAGAAAACTTACCTAATGAGATCAAAAACAGTTAAGCTTGCGTTTCTGAAATCTCTGCCCGTTATGGCCGGATATATCGTTCTCGGTATCGGCTTTGGGATACTTCTCAGGAAGGCGGGCTACGGAGTGCTTTGGGCCTTCGCTATGAGCACGCTCATATACGGCGGAAGTATGCAGTACGTCGGAGTGGACCTGATAGCCGGAGGAGCATCGATTATTACAACGGCGATCACCACCTTTATGGTGAACGCCCGCCACCTTTTTTACAGCATTTCAATGCTGAGAGTTTATAAAAACTCAGGAAAGTACAAGCCATACCTCATTTATTCAATCACTGATGAGACATATTCTCTCCTCTGCGACGGGAAGACGCCGGAGGGAACTGACCCGGAGCTTTACCGCTTCCTCGTATCCCTGTTCGACCACTCCTTTTGGATAATCGGCGGGGTGCTGGGCAACCTTCTGGGCGCCGTCCTTCCGTTTTCGTCTGCGGGGATAGAGTTTTCTATGACTGCTCTGTTTATTGCCGCCTTCGTTGAGCAGTGGATATCCTCGGGCGACCATATTCCCGCGATAACTGGAGTGCTCAGCACCCTTATCTGCCTTCTGATATTCGGCGCGGAAAACTTTCTCATTCCGTCAATGCTTCTCATAACCCTCGTGCTGACTATTCTGCGCGGGCGGCTTGAGGGGAAGGGGGAAGAGAAATGAACCCTTCCGTACACACCGCAGCTCTCATCGCCGTAATGGCGGTAGGCTCCGCTCTTCTGCGTTTTCTGCCGTTCCTCGTTTTCAGGAACAAGACCCCCGCTTACGTAGTCTACCTTGGCAAGGTGCTGCCCTCCGCAATTATCGGTATGCTCGTTATCTACTGCCTGAGGGAGACGAACGTGACCGCGTCACCGTTCGGCCTTCCCGAGCTTATTGCGACCGCCATAGTCGTTTTATTGCAGATATGGAAGAGGAAAACGATACTCAGCATAATCGCGGGAACCGCCGCGTATATGCTGCTCTTGCAAGTGGTTTTCGCATAAGGAGGCTTATTATGCTAATCGAACACGTCGCTCTGTACGTAAACGATCTCGAGGGTGCGAGGGACTTCTTCGCCCGCTACTTCGGAGCTAAATCAAACGAGCTTTATCATAACCC
>ONGN01000098.1 GCA_900317385.1 uncultured Eubacteriales bacterium | reverse complement strand
ACGCCGAGGTCGTGAGTGATGAAGATAACGGAGAGGTCACGCTCGCGCTTTAAGTTGTTGATAAGCTCAAGGATCTGAGCCTGGATCGTAACGTCGAGAGCCGTTGTCGGCTCGTCGCAGATAAGTATATCGGGGTTCGCGGTGAGCGCGATAGCGATAACTATTCTCTGGCGCATACCGCCGGAGAACTCGAAGGGGTACTGGCGGAAGCGGCGGCGCGGCTCATCGATGCCGACGCCCTCCATGAGCTTTATCGCCTTTTCGCGGGCGGCGCTCTTCGTTATCGTGTAAACGGAGTTCTGCTCCTGCTCCTTGAGGTTATCCACGATGTCAAGGGTGCGCTGAGCGAAATCCGCGTTCTTGTTCGCCTCGATCTGAGCCTCAAAGTGGGTGATCATATCCTTGGCCGTGTCGATCATATCCTGATGCGCGGCCTCAAGATTGATATAGCTTGCGGGTATGACCTCCCAATCGGGGGTCTTTCCGCCACGGGAGGCTCTCTCGTGCTTCGCAGTAGCCTTGGAGAATCGCTTCTCCTCCTTGGCGTTCTTCTTAAAGCCGCCGAAATAGAGGTCGACGGCGTAGTCGATGGAGGTGTCGAAGGTGTGGGTCTCGCTGTCCTTCACGACCTCGAGGGGATCGAGGCACTTGATAGCGGCGGCCTTCATCTTCTTGACGGCGGCCTCGCACTCCTTGCGGTCGGGCTCAGCCTTCTCAAGGGCAGGAAGCTCCGCCTTGAGCACGCTTATCGCCTCGCGGCGGGCGTCGTCGGTCTTCGCGCTCGAATAGCGGACTCCCTTCTCCGCCCTTTGCATAAAGGGGTTCATGAACTCGCGCTCGGTCTTATCGTGGGTCATCTCGTTGAGCTCGGAGACGGGCATATCGGGTATCCTGTCCTCGTCAAAGGTCAGATAGTAGCCGAGGGTGAAGGTGTTGGGCGCCTCAAAGGCGACCGCCTCATCAAGTATTTCCTTCGCCGATTTGAAATATCCGAGAAGGTCGGAATAATCGCCCTTCTGCTTTGCCGCGCGGGTCTCGCTCTTTATCGCCGCGACGGTTGACTCGAGCTCGGCGGCTCTGTCCCTCACGACGAAGTGGGAGATGGACTTCTTCGCCGCCTGGCAGAAGTCGGTGATATCCTGGCCGAGCTTATCGACGGCCTTGTTCTCGATGTGGAGAATAATGCTTTCGGCCTCGGCCTGGGCCTGCTTCGCGTAATCGAGGGCGGCGGTGTACTCGCTCTCAAGCTTTGAGTGGCGGATGCCGAACTTTTTGAACTTTTCAAGGTCAGCCTTGGCGTCGGTGACGCCGGCGGCTGTCATGTTCTCGTCGAGAGCCTTGAAGAGCCTGTTCATCGCGACCTTGCTCTCGCGGCGGGAGGTCTTGTTCTTTAAGAGCATAGCCTCGGTGAGCTGCTGGCCAACGCGCATTATCGGGTTAAGGCTGGAGAGCGGGTCCTGGAAGACCATGGCGATCTTATCGCCCCTGATGCGGTGGAACTCGTCCTCCGGGGTCTTCATAAGGTCCTTGTCGCCGTAGAGTATCTTGCCGCCCTCTTTTATAGCGTTTCCGGCAAGAATTCCCATGATGGCGCGGCTCGTTACGGACTTTCCGGAGCCGGACTCGCCGACGATGGCGAGGGTCTCGCCCTTATAGAGGTCAAAGCTGATATCGCGGACAGCCTGGACCTTACCGTTTGCAGTTGTGAAGGATATTCTCAGATCCTTGACTTCAAGTTTCTTTTCTTCCGCCATTATTCATCAGCTCCTCTCAGGGACGGGTTGAAGGCGTCGCGCAGTCCGTTGCCGAACAGGTTGAAGGAAATCTCAAGCAGGGCAATGAAAACTGCGGGGAAGAATATCATGTGCGGGAACTTGGACAGATAGCTCTGTCCGCCCGCAAGAAGGGTACCGACGCTCGTCATTCCGCTCGTCTCAAGGTTTACGATGCCGAGGAAGGAGAGGAAGGACTCGGAGAAGATGACTCCGGGAATGATAAGCACGGTGCCGGTGATTATCGTGCCGAGTGAGTTCGGAAGGATGTGGCGGAATATAAGCCTTCTGTCGCTCGCGCCGAGGGTGCGGGCGGCGAGGATATACTCCTGACCCTTGAAGCGGTAGAACTGCGTTCTGACTCGGCCCGCTATTCCTATCCACCCCGTAAGGATAAAGGCGAACAGCAGGCTCGGGAAGGTTCCCACCTTGTCCGCCAGATGCATCTGGAACAGGGTAGCGACGACGATGAACGGGACGGACGCGAGGATATCGGTAATACGCTCCATCGTGAGGTCGACGGCTCCGCCGTAGTAACCGGATACCGAGCCCCAGATAACTCCGATGAAGAAGTTGATTATCGAAACGCTTATTGAAAGGATGAACGAGAGCCTGGCGCCGGAGGCAAGGCAGGCGAAGATATCCTGGCCGTGCTGGTTGGTGCCGAAGAGGTGGACCGCGTAGAAGCCGTTTTTATAGTTGTAATACTCCTTGTAGAGAACGCGGACGCGGTAGCCGGTCTGGTTCTTGACGGCGTAGACGTACCAGTGCTGGCCGTCCTCGCCGCCGTTATCTCCGGCGATCTTAAGGCTGTCGTACTTTGCTCTGTTCGGGTTCTTGTTCGTGAGGTAGGCGGCAACGTAAATCGGGGTGCCGTCGTCCTCGTGGTACTTGGAGGCGCCGGAGGTGGTGGGCTTGTCGTCGGCGAGCTCATACCAGAGGTTCGCTCCGCTCGAAATGGCGATAAAGTTGGTCTTATAGTTTGCGGGGATCGGGTACATTACCTGGATGCCGGTCTGGTTCTGGTAATCCTGAAGGGCGAAATACTCGTCCTTGGATAGATCGGCGTATACGAAGCCTACCTTCTCGTAAGAGTCTACGTAGAGCTTATAGAAGGAGCTTCCGTTCTCCTCGTAGCTGTCGCGGACTTCTTTAACGGCGCTCGTGCCGTACTCCTGGCCGATGCTGTTATAGTAGTCGTAGCCCGCCTGGGTCTCGGTCTGCTCGCCGCAGCCGTCCCAGCCGAGGGAGGCGAAGGTCTTGGACTTCGGAAGGACCATCTTATAGTAGCCGTCGCGGAAGTTTACGTCGTAATCGGAGACGAAGGGAACTATAAACGCATAAAGGAAGAGGATAAGTATTATGACAGCGGCGATAACGGAGGACTTGTTCTTTCTGAAGCGGCGCATGGCGTCGCGGAAATAGCCCACGGGCTTCGTGGCGAACTTCTTGTCCTTGATTCGCGCGTCTTCGTTGGCAAGCTGGAATTTTTCTCTCGGAATATTCATGTAATCCATATCAGCGCGCCCCCATCTTGATCCTCGGATCGATAAATCCGTAGCTCAGGTCGATAACGAGTCCGGAAACGAGTCCGATAAGTGTGTATATAACCGTGTCCGCCATAAAGAAGTTGTAGTCACGCAGGTTGATAGACTGGACGAACAGGCTTCCTATGCCCGGTATGGAGAAGATCTGCTCGATTATGATCGAGCCGCCTATGATTCCGATGAACTCGCCGAGGATCATTGGGAGGATCGGCACCATAGCGTTTCTCATGGCGTGGCGAACGATAGCCTGGTTCCTCGTAAGTCCCTTCGTGCGGGCGAGCAGCAGATAGTCGCCCGTGAGCACCTCGGAAAGCTCTGCTCTCGTGAAACGGGTCAGAGTCGCTATCGTATAGAATGAAAGGGACAGGATCGCGGGAACCATCGAGTAGAACATCGCCCAAGAGAAGAAGTCCGCGTTTTCCTTTGACGCGACCGTCAAGGGGAACCAGCCGGTCTTGAAGCAGAGGAGATACTGCACGAGGAAAGCGTAGACGAAGGACGGCACGGAGATAAACACCATAACGAGGGTCGAGATGACGTGGTCCTGCCATGTATTCTTTTTAAGCGCCGCGTAAATGCCGAAGATTAGGCCGAGCGGCACGGATACGATGAAGGCATAGAGGTTCACGACCACGGTATACGGCAGCTTCGTAAGCATAACGTCGGAGACCTCAAGCGAAACGTACATCTGCTCGCCGAGGCCGAGATCGCCCTTGAGAAGGTGCTGCCAGTAGATAACGTACTGCACCATAATGGGCTTGTTGTAGCCCATAGCCTCGCGTCTTCTCTCAATAAGCGAGACGTCGCGGCCCATCTGCTTGATTGCCGGGAGGGGCAAGAGCTTGATGAGGACGAAGCAGATCGTGGTGATGATCAGGAAGGTAAAGATCATCAAAACAAGTCTTTTCAATACGTACTTTGTCATTAGTCGACCTCCCCTTTACGGAGTCATATTTTGCGCCCGGGTCATTCTGGTGCTGACCTTCAGCAAAAACCGGTTTTTTTCGTTCGGTTTCGGCTGAAGCTCGGCATCAGGAATTTAAAGCATAAAAGGCGATAAATAGAAACGGAACGCAATCACGGGCAAAAGCCCGCGATTGCGTACGTTTTCATGGTTTTCCGGATATCATCCGGGTAAATTACAGCTCCAAATTAATAAGTGAAGGAGCCGGCGACCTCGGCCCACTGGGCGTCGGTGTAGTTGTAGGTGTGAGGTCAACGTACTCGGTTACAGGATAGTCGCCCTTCTGGGATACGAGGGAGCCGACGTTTCTGTAGTAGATCGGGGTGTTGACGTAGTTGGCGAGGTAGGCATGCTCGAGCTTGGAGAAGATGCTGCAGCGGGCGTCAGCGTCGTAATCGCCGAAGCGCTGGAGGGTGGTGGTTCCGTCATAGGAGGTGATGGTCACATCCTGGCCATCCATCCACATAGCCCAAGTCTGGAGGTTCTGGAGGTAATCCTTGCCGTTGATGTTGATGGCGACCTGAACCTTGGAGGAATCGAAGCCATACTCCATCTGCTGGCCGGAGCCGTCTGCAGCGTCGCAGTAGCACTCATAGAGGAGGGTGAACGGGCTGTAAGCAGCGCCGCCCCAGGTGGAGAAGATGATGTCGGCCTGTCCGGAATACATGGAATCATAGTAGTCGGCGTCGACCTTCATCTCGAGCTTTACCTTGCCCTCGAAGCCGGTGCCAACGCAGGCTTCCTGGAGAGCGTTGTTCAGATAGTTGAACATCTGGACATAGACGTCGTCGGAGTTGTAGACGGAGAGGGTGAGAGTGACATCGCCGCCGTCGTAGGTGCCGTCAGCGGTGGTCTCGTCGAAAGCGAGAGCCATAGCGGCGCGGGCAGCTTCCATATCATAGCCGGTAATGGCGTCATAGGCCTCGTCGAGGTCCTCGTAATCGGCGTCGTCATCGCCGTAAGTAAGGCCATAGAGGTTTACGATGGCTTCCTTACCGCCGTCAGAGTTACGGTAGGAGGCGCCGGTGAACGGATCGTAAACGTACATGTAGTTCAGCATGCCGTAACCGGCGGAACCGGCGGCGGTGTAAGACTGAGCGAAGGTGGTACGGTCGATAGCGAGGGAGAAGGCCTTGCGGAAGTTGAGGTTTCCGAGAACGGTGGCGTTGGTGCCGCGCTCAGCAAGGGCGGTCTCGTCGGTGTTGAAGGTGAGCTTGGTGGTGTAGGACTGCGGGGTGTAGCGGATGTAATCGGAAGAACCGTAGGTCGCCATATCGGCGGAAACGAGGGAGACGTTGTCGATCTCGCCGTTAAGGAAGGCGAGAAGGGCGGTGGCCTGAGCCTCGATGACCTGAACGGTCATAACGTCGGTCTGATACTGGCCGAGGTGCTTGCCATCCTTGTAGCCGTACCAGTTCTCGTTGCGGCTGAGGGTGTACTGCTTGTCGAGCTCGAAGTAGGTCATCATGTAGGGGCCGTAAGAAGCGGTGGTCTCAAGGCTGGTGCCGTAGGTGTTGACGGTGGGATCATCCGGATTCTT
>ONGN01000101.1 GCA_900317385.1 uncultured Eubacteriales bacterium | reverse complement strand
TATGGGCGCCGAGATCCGCTGCGGCGTCGAGGTCGGCAGGGACGTTACGATAGAAGAGCTCCGCCGCGAGGGCTACAAGGCGTTTTACGTTGCGATCGGCCTCCAGGGCGGCAGAAAAGCCGGAGTTCCCGGCGAGGACGCGAAGGGCGTCGAGTCAGGCGTCGGCTTCTTAAAGCGGGTGAATATCGGCGGCAAAGCCGACCTTGAGGGCGACGTTGTCGTCGTCGGCGGCGGAAACGTGGCGGCGGACGTCGCGAGAACGGCGCTTCGCTGCACCAATGGAAAGGTCACGATGCTCTGCCTCGAGCAGAGGGTTGAAATGCCCGCCGCGAAGGACGAGGTCGAGGATATACTCCGCGAGGGCATCGAGATAAGAAATGGCTGGGGTCCGAAGGAGATACTTACCGAGAACGGCAAAGTGACCGGGATAGTGTTAAAAAAATGCGTATCGGTTTACGACTCCGAGCGCCGTTTCCGCCCGGTATACGACGATAACGAAACGATAACCGTCCCCGCGTCAAGCGTCCTGATGGCGATAGGGCAGAGCGCCGAGTGGGGCGATCTTCTTAAGGGAACGAAGGTCGAGCTGAGACCGAACGGCACCGCCGTCGCCGACGAGGTCACGCTGCAGACCGCCGAGCCCGATATCTTCGTCGGCGGCGATATATTCCACGGGGCGAGATTTGCCATAGACGCGATAGCCGACGGCAAGGAGGCTATGGTATCGATTAACCGCTTCGTCCACCCCGGCCAGAGCCTCACGATCGGCCGCGATCTCCGCAAGTTTATCGAGCTCGACCGCGACGATATCCGCGTAGAGAGCTACGATAACGCCGAACGCCAGCGCCCGGGCGAGAGAGCGGGAGAGGCGAAGGAGACCTTCGAGGATCTCAGACTACCGCTCACCGAGGAGCAGGTCAAAACTGAGGCGAACCGCTGCCTCAAGTGCGGAGCCACGGTGGTAGACCTAAACCAGTGCGTCGGCTGCGGCCTATGCACCACGAGATGCCAGTTCGACGCGATCCATCTTAGCCGCGATCTGCCGCACGCGAGCGATATGCACACGGCGGAGGAGATGATGGGCCTCGTCGCCCCCTACGCTCTAAAGCGAATGGGGAAGATAATAAAGAGAAAAATCACCGGCAAGTCGGATTACCCAACGGAACAGACTGCCGACTGAGAAAAATGAGAGGAGTATTGAAATGAAAAAGATTCTGTGCCTTGCGCTCGCCCTCGTTATGCTCGCGGGCTGCGCCGCCGCTCCCGGAAACGACGGGAAACAGGAGGAGGTCGAGCAGCTTCTCGAGACCGGGTACTACGCGCTGAGGGAAGACGAGGATGGAGAGCCAACAGGGTACCTTCGTGTCCAGTCCCGCCAGATAACCTGGTATGACGCGGAAGGCAACGAGATAACAAAGAAAAACTATGAATTCAACGAGGAAGACGGCACCTACGAGGTCGCGAAGGGCGAAGACTTCCAGGTTGAGAAGCAGAAGAAAAAGCTGTACTACGTAAACGAAGACGAGGAGAAGTTCCTTCTGACCTCGATAGAGAAGACCGATATACCCACCCCGGCGCAGCCCGAGCCTGAGCCAACGCCCGTAACTCCCGAGCCCGAACCCGAGCCTGAGCCCGAACCGGAGCCTGAGCCCGATCCCGGCCCTGTAACTCCCACCGCGCTTGCACCCGAGGATATCTACGCTCTTGCACTGCCCTCGACCGTTGAGATCACAGCCTTTGTTTCCGAGAGCTATTACTACACCGGAACCGGCTTCTTTGACGACGACAGGGGCACGGTCATAACGAACTACCACGTTATCGACGGCACGAGCTGGGGCTACATAACCACCTCGGACGGCAAAGAATACAGCATAATGAACGTGCTGGGGTACGACGCAGATCTTGACATAGCTATACTCCAGACCGGAGCCGAGGGCTACACGCCCCTCGTGAGGAGAACGGCGAAGGTCGTCACCGGCGAGTCGGTCTACGCGCTCGGAAGCTCTCTCGGCCTCTCCGGCACCTTCTCCGACGGCGTCGTGTCTTCCGCCTCGAGAGAGTTTGACGGCCAGTACTACGTTCAGCACACCGCAGCGATCTCCCACGGCAACAGCGGCGGGCCCCTGCTCGATAAGTACGGTCAGGTTATGGGCATAAACTGCGCCTATATCGACGGCGGACAGAACATAAACCTCGCAATTCCCATCGAGATGGTGGATACCGTCAGCCGCAACGTGAATAAGCCGCTCTCCGACCTGACCGGGTCGGGCGGACAGGATGAGCCGTCGCCCGCTGTCGACGGCTTCGAGGACGGCACCGCGGCTCTATCAACCTATCACAGCCTTGAGCTTCAGCTTCCCTCCTCAATGTGGGATACCATGGAGGTAAACGAAGAAGAAACGGGGCTCTCTGCTCAGTACATCGATGAAAACAGCGAATATATACTTTATATATATACCGATATGTACGACGAGGAGGAGTACACCTCGCTCAGCGATTACGACGTTCAGGACTTCCTCGATATGTTAGAGGAGATGCTTTCCGGCGATATTGAGAACTACAGCGCGGAGAGCACCTCGGTCACGATAAACGATCAGGAGTGGCTGATGATCCTTGCAAGCGGTGATTACGAGGACGGTTATATGGAGGACGTTCTGTTCTTCACCGTCTCGTCAGACGGCACCGCGTCCGTTATGGTGAATTTCACTCTTGCCGGCTTTACCGAGGAGGGCATCGACGCGGCTGAGGACCTGATGATCGAGATCGTCAAGACAATGTATATAGCGTAAGCGTTTTTTCACAGCGCCCTGCATAAAAAGCGGGGCGCTTCTTATATAATAAGCAAAAAATTGCTTGACAAAATTTTTTCTTCGGTTATAATTATTTAGCTTGCGATATTGCGCGGGCATATCCTTGCCCATTTTTGAAAATGGGCCAAAAGTCCAGAAGGAGGTGCAAAAAATGGCAAAAACCAGTGAGAAGTATGAGGTGCTCTACATCATCGATCAGGATGTAGACGAGGAGGGCGTCAAGGCCCTTGTCGAGAAGTTTACCGCCCTCATAAATGAACACGGCGCTGTCGTTGAGGCTGACGAATGGGGAAAGCGTAAGCTTGCCTATCCTATCAACGATAAGCCCGAAGGCTACTACGTTCTCGTGAAGTTCACTTCCGGCCCCGAGTTCCCCGCCGAGCTCGACCGCGTTATGAAGATCACCGACGGAGTTGTCCGCTCTCTTATCACCCTCGCGGTGGAATAAGGAGGAGAAATGCTTAATCACATTGTGATAATGGGCAGGCTCACCCGCGATCCCGAGCTGAGGCATACTCAGTCCGGCGTTCCCGTGGCGTCCTTCCGCCTCGCAGTAGACAGAGACTTCCAGAGCCGCGACGGCGGCGACCGTCAGGCCGATTTTATCGACGTGGTCGCATGGCGCCAGACCGGTGAGTTCGTCTCGAAGTACTTCGCCAAGGGCCGTATGGCAGTCGTCTCCGGCCGCCTGCAGACGAGAGAATGGACCGATAAGGATAATAACCGCCGCACGGCTTATGAGATCGTTGCCGATAACGTGTATTTCGGCGACTCCAAGCGCGACGGGGACAGCTCCGGCTCGTCCTATCAAAGAGCCGAGACCGGCTCGTACCAGCCCGGCTCGTACCAGTCCGGCAACTACGGCGGAGGCCAGCAGAGCCGCTATCAGCAGCCCGCCGGCTACCAGGGGTATTCGTCCCCCGTCTCCGGTTCCGATTTTGCGGAACTGACAGATGACGACGGCGACCTCCCCTTCTAAGTTTTTGCGTTTCTTTTCTTCCGATACTTCGTTATTTCTCCTTGAAATACTTCCAGTATTCCTGCGTCGAAATGCCTCGTCTCGAAAGAAAATAAATCGCAAAGGGGAAGTGATTTTTCTTCCATAGCTTCGTTATTTCTCCTTGAAATACTTTCAGTATTCCTGCGTCGAAAAGCCTCGCCGTGAAAGAAAAATAAATCGCAAAGGGAAAGTGGACATTAATCGCCGAAAATCCCCGTAAAGGGAAACCATTAACAACTATCTAATTCACATAACCTAAATAAGTAAGGAGGGTTTACAAGTGACTAACGAGAAGGAAGCCGTTCGTCCGGCTCGTCCGCAGCAGAACCGCAAGCGCAGGAAGGTCTGCCAGTTCTGCGTTGACAAGGCTCAGTTCATTGACTACAAGGATACCGCTAAGCTTAAGCGCTATCTTTCCGAGCGTTCCAAGATCCTGCCCCGCAGAGCCACCGGCACCTGCGCCATGCATCAGCGCCAGCTGACCACCGCTATCAAGCAGGCCCGCCAGATCGCGCTTCTGCCCTACGTTACCGACTGATCGGTAAAAATGAATACAAAACCGAGGGGGAAACCCCTCGGTTGAGCGTGTCGACAAAGTCGACACGCTTCAAATGAGACCCGCTACGCTGGGCTCTCATTTGAGTTTGCAGTCCGCTGCAGCGCACGGCTTCGCCGCACGTTTGCGGCCTGAGCGGTATTTTTGGCGAGGTACACGCCCCCGCCAAAAATGATT
>ONGN01000125.1 GCA_900317385.1 uncultured Eubacteriales bacterium | reverse complement strand
GAATCGCGCTCAAGGAGCTGCCTTGTAGTCGCGCTCGCCTTGTCGGCTCTTATACGGACTGAGTAGCGGATGCCCTGCTCGGCTGCCATTCCGTTCTCAACACCCTTTTGCGTTAGGGCGTAAGCTCCGTCCTCCTCGCGGATATGCCCGGTGCGGATGAGATCGTACAGACACTCGGCAAACTCAAAATAGCCGATACCGTCGTCGCATAATAAAACGAGATCGGTAAGCTCGTTTCTGGGTACGGGCATATTGACCTTGCGAAGAACGTAGAGTATAAGTACCTTTAACTCCATCTCGTCATGGATGAATCCGAACCGCTGCTCCATCTTGCTACCTCTCGACATCTTTCGATCTTGGTTTATATTATATATTCTTCGCTTTAAAAATACAAGAGGAAAGCTGAGATATGGAACGATTTGCCTTCCGGACAAGTCATATACGCAGGGCGGATTTGTTGACTTTATAGTGAATCTCGTCTATAATTATCGAATGTAAGGAGATGATGTAATGGCGAATGAAGGAAAACACACAGCCCACAAGGCTAAGAAGCCAATTGATAAAAAGCTATTAGTATATATTATTGCCGCCGCCGTTGCGCTTGTAGCAGCGGTCACGGCGGTCATACTCCTCGTCTCTGCCGGTGACAAAAAGCCGGATGAGCCCGCTGAGCCCGATCCGGTGGTCGATCCTCAGCCCGAACCGGAACACGAACCCGAACCGGAACCCGAGCCCGAGCCTGAACCAGAGCCCGAACCTGAGCCCGAACCGGAACCGGAGCCTGAGCCAGAACCTGAGCCTGAGCCTGAGCCCGAGTATACCGGGCCTTATAACCCGCTTACGGGAATGCCGATGGATACGGACATTACTTCCGTAAGACCCTATGCGATAATGATAAACAACCACAGGTACGCCACCCCGCAGGACGGCATAGCAAAGGCCGATATTCTCTTTGAGGCGCTGGCAGAGGGGAGCATAACGAGGTTCCTCGCGGTATTTACCGACGTAACGGCAGCCGAAGATATCGGACCTATCAGGAGCTCGCGCCCGTACTACCTCGATATGACGAGGGCCTACGACGCGATCTACGTCCACGCCGGCGGAAGCGACGACGCCTATATAGCGATGAAAAGCGCGAAGATGACCCGCGTTGACGGAGTAAACGGCGGTTACGAGCAGGGGCAGCTTTTCTACCGCGACTCTGTCCGCAGGCAGAAGGGGCTTGAGCACTCCCTTATGCTTATGCCGGATAAGCTCGTCGACTACGTGAAGGAACACGACTATCGCACCGAGCACTATGCGGACTTTGAATACAATATGAAGTTCGCCGATGAGTCCGCCCCCTCGAATTCCTCGGCCGAGTCCATCGAGATCACATTCAGAGGAACTAAGACCACAAGCTTCCAGTATGACCCGGAGACTAAGCTTTATACCGCGAGCCAGTTCGGCAGCGTTATGACCGACGCGCTTGACGACAGCATAGTGAGCTTCAGAAACGTGCTCACCCTGTTCGCGAGGGTCACCGTCTACGACTCTTACGGCAGATTGAAGACCGAGCTCAGCGGCAAATCGGGAAGGGGCTTCTTCTTCTCGGAGGGCAAGTTCATTATGATCAACTGGTCTAAGGCGGACGCCGACGCGCCCTTCGTATTTACCGATGAGAGCGGAGCCGAGATCGTTTTCGGCAGGGGCAAGACGTACATAGGTATCGTGCCGACGGACGGCAAGGTGGTTTACGACTGATACTGAAAATGCGGAAGGAAAAAACCTTCCGCATTTTTATCACTCTCTAAGATCTTCAATAGCGCCGCGATATGTCTCGGAGAAGCCGGAGACGGTGTCGGGCGGGAAGAACTCGTCAACGGGGAAATCGATCCGGCTGAACAGCGTGCAGGGATCGTCGGGAGCGGAATCGGCGCATTCCTTGCTCGGCACGCAGTAGTCGTAGGCGGGGATAAGAAGCTGGGTATCGCGCTCAAGCCGAACGATTGAGAACTGACCGATAGTGGCGTAAACCCTTCTCGTTCCGCCGCAGAGAGCAAGCGGGGAGTCAAAAGCGTTTGATATCGCCCCGGGAACTGAGAATACTGCGTCTGACTCGGCGGCTTCGGCGGTCTCGACCAGTCTGAGATCGAGAAGCAGGGGATCCACAGCCTCAACGACCGCTACCGGCAGGCTCGCTGCGGCTGAGCATACTGAGCCCGCCCCGCTGAGCGGCGAGTCAGACGAGAATATCTTCGCTCCGCTTTCGCTTCCGTAAAGCAGTATCCTCTTCGTATAATATCCAAGTCCGGTTATTATCGGCGAGGAGGGACCGAAGCCGACTATCTCACCGGTTATCTTATAGTAAAAGCAGAGATCGACCGAGTAAAATCCTCTGTTGAACTGAACGGGCTGTACTGCAGTATCAACGTACAGGAGCTCGGCGTGCCTCGCTCGAAGCCCGGCCGCATTGGACAGTAAGCCATGAGAGGTCTCGGTCAGATAAACCCTCATATCGTCAATGCAGTCCCTGTCCTTGCAGGAGTCAAATATCTTCTCGGTATGTACGCAGACAGCTTCCTGGATCGCAGGCTCTGCGGCTTCTACCGAGTTTTCAATGGTATCTGCCATTTTGCTTCCTCCTTTTTC
>ONGN01000102.1 GCA_900317385.1 uncultured Eubacteriales bacterium | reverse complement strand
TATTTGATACATACGGAGAACAAAAATGGCTGAGATAATAAAAATATCCGATTTTAACGCGCCCGAGCTTGATCCGTTCGCAAGGTTAACCGAGCGGGAGCTCTTTCACAGTCTCCCGGTAGATAACGGTCTCTTTATCGCGGAAAGCCCTAACGTGATTCACCGTGCGCTCGACGCCGGCTACAAGCCGGTTTCCCTGCTTATGGAGGAGAGCCACGTTCGAGGACAGGCAAAGGCAGTCATTGAACGCTGCGGCGACGTTCCCGTATACGTTTCAACGCTTGACGTACTTACTCAACTAACGGGATTTCAGCTGACAAGAGGCGTTCTTTGCGCGATGGAGCGAAGGCCTGAGCCCGACTGGCGGGAAGTTTGCAAGGACGCGACACGTATCACCGTGCTTGAGGAGGTCGTTAATCCGACTAATTTAGGCGCGATATTCCGCTCAGCCGCAGCTCTCGGAATGGACGCCGTGCTCGTTACCCCCGGCTCCGCTGATCCTCTCTATCGGCGCTGCGTTCGCGTCAGTATGGGAACGGTGTTTCAGGTCCCCTGGGCCCATATCGGAGAAGAAGTGGATGAATGGAGAAAGAGCGGGGTCCAAATGCTCCATGAGGCAGGTTTCAAGACCGTCGCGATGGCTCTGAGAAACGACTCTGTGAGCATTGACGATAAGAAGCTTATGAACGAGGAGAAGCTTGCAATCGTTCTCGGAACAGAGGGCGACGGGCTGAAGGATAAGACGATTTCAGACTGTGACTACACTGTAAAGATCCCAATGAGCCACGGCGTCGATTCGCTCAACGTTGCCGCAGCAAGCGCCGTTGCTTTTTGGCAGCTTGGAAACCACTGATGTGATTATGCAATGAATTGAATAGTTACGAATACAAAACCACCGGACAGTGACCGGTGGTTTTGTGTTTATTTCCCGCTTGCGACCCTTGCGGGGTACCAGTTTTGGAACCATGCTGTGAATATGCCCATGATAATCGGCATGGACTGATTGATGATAATAAGTATCAAACTCGGGATATGCCCGCTAAGAATGAAAGTCCATATTGAAATTGCTATATAGAGAACGCCCCACGCTGTCGCAAGGATATAGTTTGTTTTCATAAAAATCGGATTCTTTAAGGAATCGTTACCACCGTAATTATACTTAACGTAAGCTGCGCAAAGCGGCTCTTTTGTAAGGCATGAGGAAAGCCAAATGAGCCCGAACGCCAAATAGCCGAAAATCATCGAAAGGTCTCCGCGCCCGGTAAAGAATGAGAATATCGCGAGTAGTGAAACGGACGCAAAAGAGATAACGTCGTAAATAATCAGTTCGTGCTTCATCATAATAAGAGGCAGGCAGGCGCAAACGCCAAGCGCTATTATCGCTCCGATCTCGGCGTCTATGGAGACTCCCACCCAAAGCGCAATCCACGCAATGAGCATCGTGGTCATTTTGGGCGATTTTTTTGCGCTTGAGATTGAAGGCTGTTTCACTTGCACTCCAGCGCTCTTCTTCTCTCCTCCGAAATACTTGTTCCAGTCGATCATAAGGGAAAAATCGCCCGAAACCGTGTATAAGTGCTTTGCCAGCGCCTCATCGCCGCGCATCTCTTTCTTTGAAACCTTCTGCCAAACGTCCCAAGGCGTATCTATCCTCGTGGTATATTTAAGGCTTCCGTCTGTAAGCACTTTGCTTCCGTCCTTGCCAAGAAGTATCTGATAAGTTTTCCCAAGGTCGGTGTAGCAAATTTCGAGCACTCTGTCTTTCCCATCGTAGCTGTTTTTATTATATAAAGCCGCCATCTGCCTTGTGAAAACGGCGCTCTCATCCTCTTTCGCTCCCGTTTCCCTGCTGACGCCCCAGCTTGCGTCAGCCATTGTTTCAAAGGTCTCCTTCGGGAAAAGAAGCTCAGACAGTATCGCCCTTGTTTTCTCGGATATTTCGCCCGAGGCGTATTCCTCTCCTGCCGCTTCAACCGCCTTTAAATACTCGCCTGTCCTGTCGCCCAGCGCCTTGATCGCAAAGAGCTCGCCCTGCCCGCAGAATATGGTCTCGTAATTCGACTTACCGCAAATATGGTCGAACATCATTTTAACGCTGTCATAGTTGCCTGCCGCCGAGTAAAAGCCGCAGGTGGAGATCAGCACGAAGCGCTTTCCTTTAATATCGTAGCGATAGTTATGGCTTCCGCTGCCCACTCCGTCAGTTCTCTCCTCCATAAAGGGCAGCACCATAGGAAGCTGACGGTCGATAAGGTTTTTAAGCGAGCCGGGAACGCTGAAGTAATAAAGCGGAAAACTGTATATTATCGTATCCGCCCATATTATGCTTTCCAGTACCTCCGCCATATCGTCCTTGATTACGCAGCTTCCCGGAGTCGCTTTCCAGCACGAAAAGCAGCCCTTGCAGCTTCCGATATTCATTTGACAGACGTCAAGTCTGCGAACTTCGTTGTCAGAATTATGATTCAATCCCGCAAGAAAAGCTTCCGTAAGCTTCACCGTGTTGCTTCTTTTTCCCTTCGGACTTCCGTTTATCACAAGAATATTCATTTCTCTTCCTCCGTCAGTATTGATATGCAGCTTTTCGCCCATTCAATCAGCATTTTTCTATACATTACGCCGTACATCAGCGTCATTCGCCAATATTTTTCCGCTCCGTCAGCCGCGGCAGCCTTACTGTAAGCGGATATTGAATTATCGGGCCTTTCGATACCATTAAGAAAAGACTCGCTTTCATCAATGATCCTGTGAAAAAATAAAACGTTCTCTTCGCTCGGCAGCTCGCCCCGGAAAAAAGTGCTCATACAAACCGTGCTTCTGTTATCGATCCAGCTATCTTCACGCGAAAGCCAATTTTTGAGCTCCGCTTTTCCCGCGTCAGTCAAGGAATAGAGCTTCTTATCAGGCTTGCCTGACTGCGGAACGAATACTGACTCGACCCAGCCCTTCATCTCCATATTCTGAAGCTCACGATAGATCTGGCTCGTTTGCGCCGTCCAGAAAAAGTTTAGCGAGTCCCGGAATACCTCCATTACCTGATAGCCTGTCATTGATCCGTAATTCAGCAGACCCAAAATACCATGCTTTAGCATATCATTGCCTCCATATTCCACAAGTTGAATATAATATAATTCCACTTGTGGAATATGTCAATAGTATTTCTGCACTTTTTTTCAAATAATGAATAAAATTTTATGAAGCCAAAAAAGGCTCAAATGGAGGAATAGTTTTGGAAAGAAACAGAATGAATGAACCCGCTATGGAAAACCTTGAAGCCGATTGCGGGTATAAGTGTGGACGTCTCCACGGATGCGCTCCTCTCGCAACGGCGTGGATACCGCCGCAGGCAAACGCCGATACCCGGTATGAGGATCCCGTCGACGCTCTGACGCGCGGAACCCTTTTCCCCGGTCTCGATCTTCCGTTTATGAATACCGTAAACCGCACGAATCCCTACGCCGGAACGCCTCTCGGTGAGGTAATGGCGCTGGGCTTTATGGTAAAGGAGCTCCAGCTCTATCTTGATACCCACTCCGACGATGCAGAGGCTTTTGCTCTCTTAAAGGAGACGCTAAGCCTTTATAACGAGGCAAAGCGCAGATACGTTGCTCGTTACGGCGCGCTGACCGTCGGCGATCTCGGAAGTATGGACAGCTATGACTGGGTCGACGGACCCTGGCCATGGGAATTTCAGGACAGGAGGGCCAGAAGCTGATGTTCAATTATCTTAAAAGCTTACAATATCCGGTAAAGATAAGAAATACCAATCCCGCTCTGGCAAAATTCATTTTGGCGCAGTACGGTGGCGCCGATGGCGAGTTGGGCGCCTCGCTTCGGTATCTCAGCCAGCGTTACTCAATGCCCTATGACGACGTGAGAGGGCTTCTCACCGATATCGGCGTTGAAGAGCTGAACCATCTTGAGATGGTCGGCGCTATTATTCAGCAGCTTACAAGGGATATGAGCATTGACGACGTCAAAAAAGCCGGACTTGAGACCTACTTTGTCGATCACACCGCCGGAGTTTATACCCAGTTTGCTTCGGGCACGCCGTGGACAGCAGCGACTATTGCTGTCAAGGGTGATATCATCACAGACCTTAACGAGGACCTTGCGGCTGAGCAAAAGGCTCGCACTACCTACGATAATATTCTGCGCCTGAGCGACGACCCGGACGTCAACAACGTGATTCGGTTTCTCAGAGAGCGTGAGATCGTCCACTACCAGCGCTTCGGCGAGGCGCTTGCGAAAACGCTTGAAAGGCTCGATCAGAAGAACGTATACGCATTCAATCCGAGCTTCGATTAATAAAAAGAATCAGCGTACCTTATTTCACTCAGGTACGCTGATTTTTTCTTTCCATATTTCTATTAGCCTGTCAAGGGAATACGCCGCGTTTGCCGGGCTTGTGGACGGGAGCTTTACGGGCTCG
>ONGN01000127.1 GCA_900317385.1 uncultured Eubacteriales bacterium | reverse complement strand
TGAGTTTAACGGCGAGGCCTACGATCCCGAGGTACCGGAGGGCTGGAGAAAGCTTGAGAGCGGCAAGTATGAGTTTACGCTCAAGAACGGCGAGAGCACTAAGGTCAGATTGCCCTACGGCGCGACCTACACGGTAAGTGAAGCTGAGAGCGTAAAGTACCGCGTGAGCATAGTCATAAACGGCGACGAGGTAACGGACGACGGACGTGAGTACGAGAGCGGCGAGCTTAACGCAAACGAGAACGTGACGTTCGTAAACTACGGCGGAGTAGCCGTAACGGTGAAGAAGCTCGTAGAGGGCAGCCTCGGCGACAGGACGAGGACGTTTACGTTCAGGCTTAAGGTAAGCTACGAAGGAAGCGCGAGAGCGCTGCCCGAGGTGCCGGAAGGCTTTGAGAAAGTGGGCGAGGGAGAGTATGAATTCAAGCTCGCGCACGGCCAGAGCGTGACGTTCCAGATCATCAAGGGAATGGACTACGAGATCACGGAGACGGACGGCGAGAAGTACTTAACGAGGAACGTGATCGGCGACGGAGAGTGGACCGAGGGCAAGACGGCGAAGAGCGAGAGCGTAAGCTCGAACGAGACTGTGACCTTCGAGAACACTTACGACAGCGACGTACCGACGGGAGTAAGCGTAGGAATGGGCGGAGCGGCCCTCCTGACCCTGTCCCTCATCGGCACGGCAGGCTTCCTCTTCATAAAGAAGAGAAAGCAGGAAGAGTAATTAAATCAAAAAAACAAACGGAGGGGCAGCCCCAATGTCATTAAGATAGTGACATGTTCAAGGGTGAGACGACACAAAGAAATGAGCACATCGGAGACGGTGTGCTCATTTTTTTGAAAAAGGGTATGGCAAATAAGCAGACAATGCGTCTGCCGAAAAAAAGCTATGCAAAAAGCAAAAACTATGCTACTCTGTAAAGGAAGCCAAATGGCTGTTTTGGCTTGAGCTTACGAGGCCTACTCCGACCGGGACGAAAGGGCTAAATATGCTTTGCAAGCAAGGCTTCAACCCGAGGTGGAGGGAGATCACGCAGGAAGAATTGTCTGCAAATGTGCATCCTCCTTGCAGTGTCCTCGGTGGGACATATATCTGTCACTACAAGGGCCGCTTTGCTGATTTGAAAAATCAGCAAAGCGGCCGCACATTTTATTCAACTTGTCAAGTCTTTTTCATAATTTTCTTCAAAAGAATACCCCGTACCCTTTGTTTGGATACGAGGTATTCTTTCCTGTCATCTTATCTTAATGACATTGAGGGCAGCCCTCCGTTTGTTTTTCTGCATATTTAGTTGAGCGATTTGCCTATTTGGTGTATAATGAAGTAAATAAGGGGGCGAAGCATAATGTTTATAGATAATTCCGTCTATCTTGGACTTTCGGGGGAGGAAAGAGTAAAGCTCGAGCTTAGAATGGCGAACCGCCACGGGCTCATCACCGGCGCGAGCGGCACGGGAAAGACGGTGACGATGAAGGTGCTTGCCGAGAGCTTTTCCGACGCGGGAGTGCCCGTTTTCCTCTGCGACGTAAAGGGCGACGTTTCCGGCCTCTGCGTGCCCGGAGAGAAAACTGAGGGTATGGAAAAGCGAATCGACAGGTTCGGAATAAGGGACAGCTTTGAGTACAAGGCTTATCCGGTCTGCTTTTGGGACGTTTACGGGGCGGCTGGCCACCCGGTCAGGGCGACCGTATCCGATATGGGCCCTGATATCCTATCAAGCCTGCTCGGCCTGACCGAGGCTCAGAGAGGCGTTCTTAATATCATTTTCAAAATCGCGGACGATCACGGGCTCAAGCTCATAGACCTTAAGGATCTGAGGGCGATGTTAAACTACGTCGGGGAGAAGAGAGCGGATTTTATCCTGAAATACGGGAATATTACCGCTCAGTCGCTCGGTGGCGTTCTCAGAAGCCTTCTGCCGCTCGAGACCCAGGGCGGGAGCCTATTTTTCGGCGAGCCCTCGATAGACATACTCGACTGGATAAGGACGGACGCGGACGGCAGAGGCTTCGTCAATATCCTCGACTGCGTTAAGCTTATAAACAGCCCGACGCTCTACGCTGCCTTTATGCTGTTTATGATGAGCGAGCTGTTCGAGCGCCTGCCCGAGGTGGGAGACCCGGAGAAGCCGAAGCTCGTGTTCTTCTTCGACGAGGCGCATTTACTGTTTTCTCAGATGCCGAAGAGCCTCGTCTCCGCAATCGAGCATATGGTGCGTCTGATCCGCTCAAAGGGCTTGGGGGTGTACTTCGTGACCCAGAGTCCCGGCGACCTGCCGGATTCCGTACTGGGTCAGCTCTCAAACCGCGTGCATCACGCGCTCCGCGCCTACACGCCCGCTGAGCAGAAGGCGCTCCGCGCCGCTGCGGCTTCCATGCGCCCCGCAGCGCCGCATCCACCATGGCGGCCGTCCCGCAGTCCGACTGGTTTTCGGTTTTTCCGTCCCATAAAGCCAGCAGGATATGGCTGTGCTCCGTGATAAAGAGCCCGGCCTGCCGGAACAGGGCATCCCGGTCCT
>ONGN01000103.1 GCA_900317385.1 uncultured Eubacteriales bacterium | reverse complement strand
AGTGGGTAAAAAATAAATCTATGGGAGGAAAAATGAAATGAAGAAACTGTTGGCTCTGCTTCTGGCTATGGTCATGGTCTTTGCGCTTGTCGCATGCGCCCAGACTACCCCGGAAACCCCCACCACCGACAAGACCGACGGCGACAGCGATCTCGTTGCCGCGGCAAAGGCTGAAGGCGAGCTCGTTGTTTACGGCTCCTGCGAGGAGGACTACCTCGCCGCCGCCTGCAACAAGTTCCAGGAACTCTACGGCATAAAGACTACATATCAGCGTCTTTCCACCGGCGAAGTCCCCGCCAAGATAGCCGAGGAGAACGGCAAGCCCTCCGCTGACGTTTGGTTCGGCGGCACGAACAACCCCTATGACACCGCCGCGGCTGACGGTCTTCTTGACAACAGCTACGTTCCGGCGAACGCCACCCACCTGACCAAGGATATCTACAAGGATCCGAACGGCTACTGGTACGGCATCTACACCGGTATCCTCGGCTTCATGGTCAACACCGACGAGCTTGCCCGCCTCGGCCTCGAGGCGCCCCAGAGCTGGGACGATCTTCTCAAGCCCGAGTATAAGGGCCTCATCTGGCTGTCCAACTACAACACCGCCGGCACTCCGAAGCTCGTAGCGAACCTCATGATCCAGCTCAAGGGTCACGACGCTGGCATCCAGTACCTCGTAGACCTCGATAAGAACGTTCAGATCTACACCAAGTCCGGCTCCGGCCCGTCCAAGAACGTCGGCACCGGCGAGTGCGTGATCGGCATCGGCTTCCTGCACGATGGCATCACCCAGATCGTCGACAACGGCTATGAGAACGTAAAGCTTATCGTTCCCTCCGACGGCACCGCCTGCGAGATCGGCCCCGTGGCTATCTTCAAGGGCGCGGCTCATATGAACGCTGCGAAGCTCTTTATGGAGTTTGCCCTCTCCCCCGACTGCGTTGAGCTTGCCGCTCAGAACGGCTCCTATCAGTTCCTCGTGATCGACAACGCGAAGCAGCCCGAGGCTGCCGCGAAGTTCGGCCTCGATCCCAGCCTCGTTTGGGACGGCTATGACTTTGCCAAGGCCGCTGCCGAGACCAAGCAGAACGTTGAAGACGTTATGGCAGCGCTCAACGGCGGTGACGACCGCTTCAAGACCGAGTAAAAAATCTATCCCATCCGCAAGGATGGCGGGTATACCGCCATCCTTGTTTTTTACCGGATCCGATTAGATTTCCCCTATAGAAAGGAGATGTTCCTATGGCGAAAGGTCAAGGCGCGGCGCTGGACAGGAAAAAGCTGATGGCCGACCCCATAATGGTCACGACCATCGTCGTGCTGATCGCCTTTTTAACTTTGTTTATCCTCTATCCTCTGGCGATATTGCTGGTGGACAGCTTTGTGGGCGACGGGAGCTTCAGCTTCGGCATCTTCAAGCGGATATTCGAGATGCCAACCTTTACCCGCGCTATTTTCAACACGCTCAAGGTGGGTCTCGTGGTCGGCATACTGTCGACTCTGCTCGGCCTTTTGTTTGCCTACGTTGAGGTTTACGTCCGTATGAATAAGTTCGCCGGCGGTCTATTTAAGCTCGTCTCCATGCTGCCGGTAGTTTCGCCCCCCTTCGTGCTGAGCCTTTCGATGATAATGCTCTTCGGCAAGGCGGGCATCATCACTCGCTTCCTTCTCGGCATCTACGACAACAACGTCTACGGCTACTGGGGCATCGTCATCGTGCAGACGCTGACCTTCTTCCCCGTATGCTATATGATGCTGAGGGGACTTCTTAAAAACATCGACCCCTCGCTTGAGGAGGCAGCCCGCGATATGGGCGCGAGCCGCTGGAGGGTCTTCATGAACGTAACTCTCCCGCTCCTGCTCCCGGGCCTCGGAAACGCCTTTCTCGTCACCTTCATCGAGTCGATCGCGGACTTCGCGAACCCGATGATAATCGGCGGGTCTTACGATACGCTGGCGACGACGATCTACCTGCAGATCACCGGAGCTTACGATAAGGCTGGCGCCGCGGCGATGGCTGTAGTGCTTTTGTGCATCACGCTGGCTATGTTCGCCGTGCAGAAGTATTATCTGGAGGCCAAGACCGCCGCAACGCTGACCGGCAAGGCTTCCCGCGCCCGTATGCTTATTGAGGACAAGAGCGTTAAGATACCGCTCACCGTCCTCTGCTCGCTCGGCGCCCTCTTCGTTATCATGATGTACGTCTGCGTGCCGATCGGCGCCTGCTTCCCGACATGGGGCTATAAATTCTTCCCGCTCACGGGCAAGTGGTTCGCCCAGGTGTTTACAAAGTACCACGGGCTTAAAGCCTTTAAGGATTCCTTCCTGCTGTCGCTGATAGCCGCTCCGATCACGGCGCTTCTCAGTATGATCATCTCGTATCTCGTGGTCAAGCGAAAATTCAAGGCCAAGGGCTTTATCGAGGCGGTCTCGATGCTGGCGATGGCGGTGCCCGGCACCGTTCTCGGCGTCGGTTACATCCGCGGCTACTCCGGCGGTCTCTTCCACACCGGCGTTCTGCAGGGGATATACGGAACGGGACTTATACTTATCATCGTCTTCGTCGTCCGCTCGCTGCCTACGGGTACGCGAAGCGGCATCTCCGCCCTGCGGCAGATAGATAAATCCATTGAGGAATCGGCTTACGATATGGGGGCGGACAGCTTCACGGTGTTCCGAACGGTCACCTTGCCGCTTATTAAGGATTCCTTCCTTTCCGGCCTCGTAACGGCCTTCGTCCGCAGCATCACCGCCATATCCGCGATCATCCTGCTCGTAACGCCGTCGTATCTGCTGATCACCGTTCAGATCAACGAGTTCGCGGAAAAGGGCGCGTTCAGCCTGGCCTGCGCCTTTGCGACGATACTGATTGTAATTACCTACAGCGCCGTTCTCATTATGAATTTCGTTATCAAGCGCTTCGGCACCAGCCGTAAGATCAAGGAGGACTAAAGCATGGAAAAAATCAAAAAGGGCGTCCGCCTGGAGAATATATCCAAGATTTATAAGGATCCGAAGACCGGCAAGCCGTTTTATGCCGTTAAGGATACCTCGCTGACGATCGAGCCCGGCTCCTTCGTCACTCTGCTCGGTCCCTCCGGCTGCGGCAAGACGACGACTCTCCGAATGATCGCTGGCTTTGAAAGCCCCGACGAGGGTGAGATCTATCTCGGCGACGAGCCCATCAACAAGCTGACGCCGAACAAGCGCGACACGGCTATGGTGTTCCAGAGCTACGCCCTCCTGCCGCACTATAACGTCTTCGACAACGTGGCCTACGGGCTCAAGCTCCGCAAGGTGCCGAAGGACGAGATACGCGAACGGGTGATGAAGATCCTCGACCTCGTGGAGCTCTCCGGCATGGAGGCGCGTATGACGAACCAGCTCTCCGGCGGGCAGCAGCAGCGCGTCGCCCTGGCGCGCGCTCTCGTGATCGAGCCCTCGGTGCTTCTGTTCGACGAGCCGCTTTCCAACCTCGACGCGAAGCTGCGCGTTTCGATGCGCACCGAGATCCGCCGCATCCAGCAGGAGGTCGGCATCACCGCCATCTACGTAACGCACGACCAGTCGGAGGCGATGGCGCTTTCCGACAACATCATCATTATGAATAAGGGCGTAGTGGCGCAGATGGGCACCCCGCAGGAGATATACTATCACCCCGTAAACGAGTTCGTCGCCGACTTCATCGGCGAGGCTAACTTCCTGCGCGGCACGATGACCGGCACGGAGCAGGGCCATGCGATACTTAGCGTTGAGGGCTATCCTCTCCGCGTAGTCGGCAAGGAGGGCATGAAGACCGGTGAGGAATACACCGTCGTTCTCCGCCCCGAGGCCGCGACCCTCGGCGACGAGGGCGGGCTCCCCTGCCGCGTCGTCCTGTCCTGCTTCATGGGCTCCTACCAGAACTATCACGTTATGGTCGGAGACACCCTCGTAAAGCTCGAGGAGCACAACCCGAAAAACAAGCGGATCTACGAGGTCGGCGAGGAGTGCTGCCTGATCTTCGATCCCGCATCCGTCCACGTCCTGTAAAAAGCGTAAATTGAAAAGTTGCCGCCGCTTCAAATCGAAGCGGCGGCATTTGCATTGTGTAGACGAATAGCTAACCTCTTTGCCTTCCCCTCAAGGGGAAACCGTCGGGTCATAAACCACCGTAGGGAGGCATGCCTACATGCCTCCGCCGAATTCCCCGAACGGTCGCAAAAAGCGCGGAGCGATGAGGGCATCGCTCCCTACGACGAAAATGGGCTAACCTCTTTGCCTTCCCCTCAAGGGGAAACCGTCGGGTCATAAACCACCGTAGGGAGGCATGCCTACATGCCTCCGCCGAATTCCCCGAACGG
>ONGN01000104.1 GCA_900317385.1 uncultured Eubacteriales bacterium | reverse complement strand
CTCGTCGGAAAGCCGATGGACGAGGTCTTTTCCGAGGAGTACAAAAAGCTTCTTATCGACGTGATAGACGACCCGGATCTGCCCGTTGTTTGCAATTTAAATATCGGGCACGCTCAGCCGCGCTGTATTATTCCCTTTGGCGTAATGGCAACGGTAGACGCGAAGGAGCAGGTGATCCGGTTTTCGGAAGTATAAGATCCTGTCCGACTTGGAGGTATAACGCATGGACGCATTATTCAGAACGTACCGGGAGAGCGATTACCCCGCGGTCTGCGATTTCCTCGTTGAGCTGAACCGGGAGGAGAAGAGCCACGTTAACTGGAACTGGGCGCGGCTTGAGTGGATGATAGAGCATCCCGAATTCGACAGGGACGCGGCGGGCTCAATCGGCCTTTGGCTCCGATATGTATTTCGGAGAGGCCTTTTGCGCCGCCCTGCTGGAATACGCGGCGATCTATCCCGATATCCTTGACTACGCATACCGGGAGCTCAAGGACGATTCCGGACTCGGTATCTCGATCTGCGACGGCAACACGGCCGAGATCGAGAAAGCGAAGCGCGCGGGCTTTGTACTTGCCGAGCAGAAGGAGACCGTTATGAGCATGGAGCTTGACGGCGCGCTTGCCGCTCCCCTGCCCGACGGGCTCACGCTTAAAGAGCTCCACCACGAGAAAGACGCCGAGACGCTTCAGTGGCTATTTTGGCAGGGCTTTGACCACGGGTGCGACCGGGAGGAGTTTGAAAAGTCCGATAAGGGCGTTTCGCACCTGCGGATGCATTTTAGAAAAGAGCTGAGTCTCGGCGCCATGACCCCGGACGGAGAGGGCGCGGCCTACTGCTGCCTGTGGTTCCTCGATGGCACCGACTATGCCTACGTTGAGCCCGTATGCACGATTCCCGCCTATCGCGGCAGGGGCGCGGCGAAGGCTCTTCTTTATGAGGCTCTTAATCGCGCAAGGGCGCTTGGCGCGAAGCGGGCTTACGTTATCTCCGATCAGGTCTTTTACGAAAAGCTCGGCTTTCGCAAGGACAGGACGTTCTCGTTTTATTGGAAAAAGTGAAGATTGGTATCTTTTGGGCTTGGGGTTATCTGCCTCAAGTCCATGTTTTTTCCCAAAACGCACTTGCGTCTAAAAGCTGAATAAGGTATGATATACACATAAATATTTAAATTGGGAGGAGAGCTTATGAAACCCTTTAAGCTGGCTGAAAACCTGTACTGGAACGGTATTCTTGACCCCGGGCTTCGGGTCTTCGATATCGTGATGATGACGGAGTTCGGCACTACCTACAACTCCTACACCCTTCGCGGAAGCGAGAAGACAGCGCTGTTTGAGACCTGCAAGCAGAAGTTCTGGGACGAGTATGAAAGCGGTCTTAACGAGCTCGGCGGGATAGGCTCTGTAGACTACCTCGTGATGAATCACACCGAGCCGGATCACGCGGGCACGGTCGAGAAGCTTATCGAGGCTAACCCCCGTCTGATCATCGTCGGCACGAGCGCGGCTATAGGCTTTTTAAAGGAGATCGTAAACCGGGATTTCAACTCTATGACGGTGAAGGACGGCGACACCCTCTCCCTCGGCGGCAAGACGCTCCGTTTTTTCGTTCTGCCGAATCTCCACTGGCCGGACACGATGTATACCTACGTTGAGGAGGACGGGATATTCTTCACCTGCGATTCCTTCGGAAGCCACTACAGCCACCCCGGCATAGTCCGCTCCACGGTGACGGACGAGGAGGGCTACCTCCGCGCGGCGAAATACTATTTTGACAACATAATCGGTCCCTTCGCGAATCCCTTTATGTCGAACGCCCTGAAAAAGCTCCAGGGAATGAAGATCAATATGATATGCACGGGTCACGGCCCCGTGCTCGACAGCCATATAGACGAGATCATGGAGCTCTACCGCGGCTGGTGCGCTCTCGCCCCGAAGGGCAAGTCTAAGCTCGTCGTAATGCCCTACGTCAGCTCCTACGGATATACCGCCCAGCTTGCCGAGCGCATCGCCGCCGGCGTCAGCGACGCAGGCGACATCACCGTCCGCGCCCACGATATGGTGACTGAAAACGCAGACGAAGTCGCGGCCGAGCTCGGCGCCGCCGACGGAATACTTTTCGGCACTCCGACCATTATCGGCGAAGCTCTCGCCCCGATATGGAACCTGACGCTCCGTATGTTCCCGCCCGTACACAAGGGCAAGCTTGCGAGCGCCTTTGGAAGCTACGGATGGTCCGGCGAGGGCGTGCCGCATATCCTCGAGCGTCTGAAGCAGCTGCGCATGAAGGTGCCCGACGAGGGCTTCCGCGTCCGCTTCAAGCCCAGCGAGAAGGAGCTTTTGGACGCCTACGACTTCGGCTATAACTTTGGCTGCACCCTGCTCAAGAAGCCGAACGATAGAGTTATGGGCAAGGGTCAGGGCGTAAGAAAGCTCGTAAAGTGCCTCGTTTGCGGCGCGATATTCGATTCTTCGATGGACGTCTGCCCGGTCTGCGGCGTAGGCCGCGACAAGTTCGTGGACGCCGAGGATACCTCCACGACCTTCCGCAAGGACACCGAGGAGCGTTTTATCATTCTCGGAGGAGGCGCCGCCGCCCACTACGCGGCGGACGCGATCAGGGCGAGGAACAAAACGGCGCACATCGTTATGATAACGGCGGAAAACGAGCTGCCCTGCAACCGCCCGATGCTTACGAAGGTGCTGCTGCAGGATATGGGCGGCGACCGTCTCGCCATAGAGAGCCGCGCCTGGTACGAGGAGAGGAATATTACCATCGTCTTCGGGACTACGGTAAAATCTTTTATCCCCGCTGAAAAGCGCATCGTGACCGACAAGGGTGAGTTTATGTACGATAAGCTCATTTACGCTCTCGGCGCCCGCTGCTTCGTCGCGCCGATAACCGGAAGCGACCTAAAGCACGTCGTATCTATCCGCTCTATCGAGGACTGCAGGCGCGTTCAGGCCATCGTAGCGGGCGGCGCTAAGTCTGCCGTCGTTATCGGCGGCGGAGTAATGGGGCTTGAGAGCGGTTGGGAGCTTAAAAAGGGTGGGCTTGACGTGACCGTACTCGAGACCGCCCCCGGTCTTCTCCCCCGCCAGCTTGACGATAATGCCTCCGCCCTTCTTAAGGAGCTCTGCGAGAAGGCGGGAGTTAAGATAGTCACCGGAGCGCAGATCGTGGAGATCACGGAAAGCGAGGTCAAGCTCGCGGACGGTTCCGTTTTCCCCGCCAAGCTTGTTATAATGTCCACCGGTATGCGCGGCAACGTTGCGATAGCCGAGGCCGCCGGGCTTGCGATGGGCAGGCTCGTAGAGGTCGGCGAGGATATGTCGACGAGCGCCGAGGACGTGTGGGCCTGCGGCGACTGCGTTGAGTTTGAGGGCGCGCCTCAGGCCTTCTGGGCTCAGGCTGTCGAGACCGGGCGCGTTGCCGGAGCAAACGCCGCCGGCGAGGAGATCGCCTACCGCGCCATAGGAAGCAGCCTCGTGATAAACGCGATGAACACGTCAATCTTCGCCCTCGGCACGAACGGAAAGGAGCCCGGGCGCAAGTACCGCACGGTGGAGATGCGCGACGAGCAGCGCGGAAGCTACGAGAAATACTACTTCTTCAATAACCGCCTCGCCGGTGTGATCCTCGTAGGCGACACCTCGAAAATGCCCGAGCTCACAAAGGCGGTCGAGGAGGGCGCAAGCTATTCCTCGATTTTCGGAAAGCATAATTGACCGAAAGGCATATAATAATTACAGACATAAATTTTTCAGGAGGCATATCATTATGAGCGAAATACTTAAAGGTGATATTGAAAAATGGTCCGCTGCTTATTCGGCGAGCCCTGAGCGCAGGCTTGCCGCCCTCGCCCTTGCGAAGGCCGACCTTAACGACGCGGCTTACGACGTTAAGGGGTCCTTCCGGATGGCGCAGAAGTTCTCCGTCAATATCAAGACCCTGCCCGTAGCAAATCAGGAGCGCAGCGGACGCTGCTGGCTCTTTGCCGCGACGAACGTGCTGCGCGAACGCATCTCGGCGGAGCTTAAGCTTGACAGCTTCGAGCTCAGCCAGAGCTATCTCGCCTTTTGGGATAAATTTGAGAGGTGCAATTTCTTCCTTGAGTCGATAATCGAGACCGCCGCCCTTCCGACGGACGACAGGAACGTGCAGTTTATACTCCAGACGGGAGTGCACGACGGCGGCCAGTGGGAGATGTTCGCGAACATCGTCCGCAAATACGGAGTCGTTCCGAAGGACGTTTACAGCGAGACATATCAGTCGAGCCACACCGGGGCTATGAACGCGGCCCTTAACCGCAACCTCAAGATCTGCGCCGTCAAGCTGCGCGGCCTTGCCGCCTCCGGCGCGTCGTCGGACGAGATACGCGCCGCAAAGGACGAGATGCTCGGCAAAATTTACGGCTTCCTCGCGAGCGCCTACACCGAGCCTCCGAAGAGCTTCAGCTTTGAGTACGTAGATAAGGACGGGGTCTATCATATCGAGGAGGGTATGACTCCCCTCTCCTTCGCGGAAAAGTACGTGGGCGGGCTTCTGGAGAACACGGTGAGCATAATAAACTCCCCGACGAAGGATAAGCCCTATGATAAGACCTACACCGTCCGCTATCTCGGAAACATCGTGGGCGGAAAGCCCGTTGTGCATTTAAACCTTGAGATGGGCGAGTTCAAGGCAGCCATCATCCGCCAGCTCCAGGCGGGCAAG
>ONGN01000105.1 GCA_900317385.1 uncultured Eubacteriales bacterium | reverse complement strand
GGAGTTCCGGAGCGAGGCGCGTTCGTATTCTATGACTGCCTGTGTCCAAGCGAAAACGGCCCAGTCAACTGGGGACATTGCGGCGTCAGTCTCGGGGACGGTCGTGTGATCCATGCGTGGGACATGGTCCGAATCGATGACTATCTGGCGATTGAAAAGCTGACGGCGCTGACCGGAGATCATCCGAAATACCTGGGCTGGGTGGCGCTCGAACGCGTACTGAATCAAAAACCGAGAGTGTAAACCCTTGTAACGAGAATACCGGATTACTGCATAGTGCAGCAATCCGGTATTCTTTGCGACCAAACCTGTCAGACAGATGCCAAATCTATTCTGAATTAAACCTTTCTTATGAGCATCCGCCTAAGCCCGGTCTCTTTTTTATATCGCGTACTGGCTTTGGAACAGATCGTAGTAAAACCCTTTTTTATCAATGAGCGACCTGTGAGTCCCCTGCTCTACTATCTTCCCGTCTCGGAGAACGAGTATCACGTCGGCGTCAACGATAGTTGAAAGCCTGTGCGCTATCACGAAGCAGGTGCGTCCGCCCATCAGGCGGTCCATCGCCTTTTGGATAAGAAGCTCCGTTCTCGTGTCCACGTTTGAGGTTGCCTCGTCGAGGATGAGAAGCGGCCTGTTCGCCAAAAGAGCCCTTGCGATAGTGAGAAGCTGCTTCTGCCCCGAGGATACGGCCGTGCTGTCCTCGGAGATCACGGTGTCATAGCCCTGCGGCAGGCGGCGGATGAAGTGGTCGCAGTAGGCGCAGTCACAGGCGTTTATTATCTCTTCCCTCGTCGCCTCAGGGCAGCCGTATGCCACGTTTTCGGCAACCGTTCCCTTAAAGAGCCACGTATCCTGAAGGACCATGGCAAAAAGCTTGCGGTTTTCAGCCCTTGAGAGCTCGGAAACGTCCCGCCCGTCTATAAGTATCTGACCCGAGCTGTAGTCGTAAAACCGCATCAGGAGATTTACTATCGTGGTCTTTCCCGCTCCTGTGGGACCGACGATGGCGACCTTCTGCCCCGGCTTTACGTCGATGTTCAGATCGCGGATAAGCGGCTTTTCCGGGTCGTAGGAGAAGTCTACGTGCCGTATCTGAACTCTTCCCTGCGTCGGCTTATCGACGCGTCCGGTTGGATCTTCTTCCTCAGGTAGATCGAGCAGAGTGAATACTCGCTTGGCCGCGGATTTAACGTGCTGAACGTAACCGAGACCGAATGCTATCTGCTCGAGCGGCGACGAGAGCTGACGCGCAAACAGTATTACGGTCACCACCGTGCCGATAGGAACTCCGCGGCGCAGTATAAGCCAGCCCCCGAGCACCGCAATGGCGATATACGCAAGGGCATCAACGAAAACGATGACGGGCTGAACGATCGACGAGAGAAAGTTTCCGAAAATGCCGCTTTTTTGGTGGCGCTCGGAGAGCTCGTCATACTTCTTCTGAAGCTCTTCCTCGCGGTTGAAAGCCTTCGTCGTCGGGTAGTTCGTGTACGCCTCCTCGGCAAGCGAGGTGAGCTCTCCGCCGAGATCAAAGTGCTTATCCCAGTGGTTTTCGCCAAGCGTCGCCATCTTTGCCGAAAGCAGAACTGACAGCGGCGACAGCAGCACGACCGGTATTGCCATACGCCAGTCGGTTAAAAAAAGGATAAGAGCTATGACTAACATCTGAAGAAAGCCGGATATCAGGATATCCACGATAAAATGGATGCTGTCCGACATATTGCTGACGTCGTCCATCATGCGGTCTATAACGTCTCCGGCGGGCGTCTTGTCCATATACGCAACCGGCAGACGGCGCAGTTTTTCAGAAAGGCGAATGCGAAGCCCGGCTGTGAAATAGCGACTGATGACGTTATGCAGCAGGAATTGATTACCATACGTCAAACCTGCCTGGAGGGCGTAAACGCCGAACAGTATGCCGATCTCGGGCAGCAGGCTTTGAGCAAGGCCCTGAGTTCTTTCTTTAGTCCATGCGTAAAGCCTGTTTACCAGATCACCGAGCATTTCGGGAATCGTTACGGCGCAACCGATAAGTATTAGGCAGAGGAAAGCGCAGAGTATTATCCAGCCGCGCAGAGGCTTCATTTCTCGCACGAGACGCTTTCCCGTCTCGTCAAGCAGGCGGTGTTTTTCCTTTACTTTTATGCCTGAAGTGCTCATGCGGCGTCACCCCCTGTCTGCGAAATATAGATTTCCTTATAGATTGGACATGTCTCAAGAAGCTCCGAGTGGGTGCCGGAGCCGACGAGAGCGCCGTCCGACAGGACGAAGATGCGGTCCGAGTGCATCGCGGATACGACGCGCTGAGTGATAACGATCCGGGTCCTGCCCGAAAGCTTTTCGTTCAGCGCCTTGCGGACCTTGGCCTCGGTGAGAAAGTCCAGCGCGGAAAAGGAATCGTCGAAAATATAGATTGGTGCGTCCTTTAATATTGCTCTCGCGATGGCAAGCCTCTGCTTCTGCCCGCCGGAGATATTAGCCGCAGCCTGTTCAAGCTTGAAGTTCAGCCCCTCGGGCTTTTCTCTTAAAAATTCGGCTATCTGCGCAAGCTCAAGCGCCGCCCATAGCTCCTTGTCCGATGCGTCCGGCTTGCCCATTCGCAGATTATCCGCAACCGTTCCCGCGTAAAGCATTGATTTTTGGAGAGAGCAGCTTATATTCGCCCTCACGTCCTTCGGCGAAATATCGCTTGCGGCCACGCCGTCAAAGCTGAGACTTCCCTCCGTCGGTGCTCGGAACGCGAGCAGAAGCTCCGCAAGGGTGGTCTTTCCTGAGCCGGTGCCACCTATTACCGAGACCCACTCCCCCGCTTTTATGCTCAGATTAAGCTCCGACAAAGCGGGCAGGCTGCTTGACGGATAAGTATAACTGACGTTTTCAAGCTCTATCGCTCCGGTGAAAACTCTGCCCTCGGCGTGTCTTGAGTCCTCGATACCGGTCGACTCCGTGACCTGACCAAGGCGCTTTGCCGCCACGCGGACGTGCGGCAGCATTACGATTGCGAATGAGACGGAGATTATTGCGCCGAGTATGATATTGATATACTGGATCATAGCGAAAACGTCGCCAGGAGTAAGGCCGCTCCCCCGTTCCATCTGCACACCGCCGAGATAGACGATAATGAGAGCGGCGATATTCAAGACGAAGGCCGCCAGCGGATCAAGTATCGCCATGCTGACGTTCGCTTTTATTATATTGTTCGCCATTACGCGCGTCGCGTCAGTTATGCGCTCGTGGGCGTTTTTCTCGCGGTCAAAAGCGCGGATTACCCGGATGCCGCGAAGCCGTTCGCGCACCATATCGTTCTGCTTGTCGCAGTATTCGTCGGAGACCTCCCACAGGTGAGCGAGCTTCTTGCTCATTAGAAGCACGATGATTATTAAAAATGGCACGGCGCAGAGAATGACGAGGGACAGCATGAAATCCTTTCGCATGCAGAGAATGACTCCGCCGAGGAACATCAGAGGAATTATGATTACGTTGCCGCAGAGCATTGAAATGACCCAGTTCAGCGTGCCTACGTCGTGCGTTGAGCGCGTAACGAGGTTTGAGGCTCCGATCCTCCCCACCTCCGCAAGTGTCATGGTGTGTACCTTTTTAAACAGCGCCGAGCGGAGACTCCAGGTGTAGCCGGAGATAACGTGATAAACGACCCAGTAGCCCCCCGCAACGGAAGCGAGGCTAACAACAGATATCCCCAGCATCCAGGCTGCGGTTTTTATTATATAGCCGAGTGTGTCCCCCTCGGCGGCGCCGTATACTCCCTTGTCCAGTACGTTGGACATAAGCGTGGGCAAAAGGAGATTGCATACGGCGGAGATTGCCATAAGTAAAGTGGCAAGGGCTATCCTGCCCTTATACGGTTTTAGATAAGATAGTAACTTTCGCATATTTATGACCATTCCTTTTCAGGGAAACGTGAATTATAAAGAAAACCGCGGCAAACGAAGCCGCGGCTGATAAAAGCAATAAAAAACCGTGACTTATTAGCCACGGTTAATTAAGCACAGTATTATCCAATATAAATTAGATAGTACTAACCGAGGTCATCATACAATTTTCAGTTTCGATTTTGTTATTTCTTATACGCATTGATGATCACCTCGCTTTCTTTATAATTTTGTCGCTTCTGATAATATCAGAGGAATCATAGATTGTCAACCTGAATTTTCCAAATTTGCCATAGAACGGCAAGATATTATTTTAATCGAGAGTTTTCTCAGTCAATCGGTTTCATTGTGGGGAT
>ONGN01000106.1 GCA_900317385.1 uncultured Eubacteriales bacterium | reverse complement strand
CTCATAGCCTTATCGTGGTCGACCTCAAGGCTGACCTTGAGCATTTTTTCCTTTTCACCACGGTTTACCGCGAGCACCTGATGCCCCGCCATCCTTGATACTGCCTGAGAGAAATCGTAATAGATGCGATATACGCTGTCCTCCTCAGTGGCGGCGACGGAGCGGATAAGCCCGTTCTTTTTTATGAATTCTCTCAGCCGCTTGCGGAGCTCTGCGTCGTCCGACAGCATCTCCGCGATGATATCCGAAGCGCCCTGCAGAGCGTCCTCGACCGTCTCCACGCCCTTTTCCGGGTCGATAAAGTCCTTCGCAAGCTCTGCAGGCGAAAGACTGTCCCGCTTTTGGGCGAAAATGAGCTCAGCAAGAGGCTCAAGTCCCTTTTCCTTCGCCACGGTGGCTCTCGTCCGCCTCTTCTGTTTATACGGGCGGTACAGGTCCTCAAGCTCGGCGAGCGTCTTTGCCGCCATTATCTGAGCTCGCAGCTCGTCTGTAAGCTTTCCCTGCTCCTCGATGGAGCCGAGCACGGACTCTCGGCGCTCATTGAGCCCGCGCAGATACTGAAGCCGCGTCTCAAGCGTCCTCAGCGCGGTGTCGTCCATCGCACCGTGCATCTCCTTGCGGTAGCGCGCAATAAAGGGAATTGTGTTTCCCTCGTCCAAAAGGGTGATTACGTTTTTTATATGCTCCTCGCTCTCGCCGAGCTCTGCGGCAAGCAGCTTTACGATCTCGTCCATTCCTACCTCCGATGGTTTTTGCGTTTTCGATAAACTATGACATTATAGCATTCTTCGCCTTAGATTACAAATTATTTCTTGACGATTATTAAAATATGGAATATTATTTTAGGTGACTAAAAATTCGGAGGCGATTACCTTGACCGCTTTTAAGCGCCTTATTTCTGCGGTTCTTGCCGTTATCATCATTATGAGCCTTTCGTTTATGGCAGCCGCTGACGAGGCTTGGCCCGATATAACCGGGCACAAGTACGAGAGCTATATCTTGAAAGCCCTTGAAAAGGGCTATATCTCCGGCTACGGCGACGGGACCGTCCGTCCCGACAGGGAGATAACTAAAAAAGAAGCCGTTACGATAATCGTAAAAAACCTCGTCGCAAATCCCGAAGCCCTTTCAAACGGCAGCCGCACTCAGAATATCGTGAATAAGGCGATGAACTGGGGCGTAATAAACTCCGGCAACAATATGTCCGCCTCCATCGACAGAATGAAGGCGTATACGATGCTTGCCGCGGCCGCCGGTATCGGGGATGGAGAGGACGATTCCGTTATTGATTCCCTTGCCGACTCCAAGTATATAACCGGCGAGGAGAGAGGGCAGATTGCGGGCCTAATAAATCGCGGCATTATCTCTGCTTCGAGCGGAGCCCTCGGCGTTTTCAAAACCGTCACCCGCGCGGAATTTATAATGCTGTTTATGAAGATGGACGAGGCGGGGCTTTGGACGGCGGCAAAGGCCGATCTCAATAACACGAGCATATCAAAGGTCAAGCTCAGCTTCGAGCACTCCGAGCGCCTTAAAGAGGGCGAGCCGATGCAGGTGACCGTCAATATCACCGGGGGAAAGCGCGGCACAGAGTGCACCGCCGTATGGTACAAAAACGGCGTAGAGGAGGGGAGAGAGAATATCGTCCTCTCCGGCAGGGAGCATAAGTACACCTTTGAAATAGACTACGTGATGTCGAACTACACTCCCGATTCCGTCGTGATCGGCTTTGAGCTTTACCACGATGAAAACGGAAAGCAGGAGAAAAAGGGAGACCACTTCACCCAGTACATAGACCACGATTACAAATCCGTCGTAGCGAAAATATCGAATAAGTACGAGGGCGACTACACCATTCAGTACGCGCTCGACCACGACTACACCGATTACGAAAAGTCGGTATTCGTCAACTACAAGGGCTATTCAAGCTCTACCGAGTACCTAATTTGGGTAAACCGCGCTTATCAGCGCACGAACGTATATATCGGCAGCAAGGGCCACTGGAAGCTCATCAAGGTGTTCGTCGTCGGCACGGGGCGCCCCGGCTCCGTTACTCCCGTCGGAGTGTTCAAGGTGTTCGGAAAGCAGAAGGGCTGGTTCAAAACTAAGTACGACGTTAAGCCTATCGTAAACTTCTATCAGGGCGGATACGCTTTCCACTCCCGCCTTCTCTACCACGGAACGGATGAGGTAAAGGACCCGAGCATTGGCTTTCCGGTCAGCCTCGGCTGTATGAGAATGTATAACGAGGATATACAGTGGATGTACGATAATATCCCGATCTGGACCACCGTAGTCGTCTGGTAATAATTAAATGATACAGTGCGGAGCGCAATTTCTTATTTGCGTTCCGCGCTTTTTTTGCATACTCCCGCGAAAAAGAGCATACCTATTAACAGAAATTATGCCAAGGGGGATAATGCAGTGGAAAATATGAAGATCTATGAGGATATCGCCGCCAGGACGGGCGGCGACGTATACGTTGGCGTCGTCGGGCCGGTCAGAACGGGGAAATCCACTTTTATAAAGAGATTTATGGAGACCCTCGTGATCCCCGGTATAGAGTCCGATTACGTAAGAGAGAGGGCGAAGGATGAGCTTCCTCAGTCCGGCTCGGGCAGAACGATAATGACGGCGGAGCCGAAATTCGTTCCGGAGGAGGCCGTCAGCCTAAACATCGGCGGCGATTCGGCGATATCGGTCCGCCTCGTCGACTGTGTCGGCTATATGGTGGACGGAGCTGTGGGCGATACGGAAAATGGCGAGGAGCGCATGGTGACGACGCCGTGGTTTCCCGAGGAGGTTTCAATGCGCATCGCCGCAGAGACTGGCACGCGCAAGGTGATTGCCGAGCATTCGACGATAGGCATCGTTATAACGACAGACGGGTCTGTCACCGATATACCCCGCGAAAGCTACGCTCCCGCCGAGGCCCGGGTCATAAGGGAGCTTAAGGAGCTCGGAAAGCCTTTCATAGTTCTCTTAAACTCAGCCCATCCCGACTCGGCTGAAACTTCTGAGCTCGCCGCTCATATCGCGGAGGAGTACTCCGTGACCTGCCTTGCGGTAAACTGCATGCTCCTCAGCGAGAACGAGATAGGAAACATAATGAGCGCCGTGCTCGGCGAATTTCCGATAAGGGAATTTCGGCTGTTTATACCTGAATGGATGGAGACTCTGCCGAGAGACCACGAGCTTAAAAAGGAGCTTTTCGCCGCCGTGCTCGAGAGCCTTGAAGGCGCGAGGCTGATAAGGGAGGCTCGCCCCGCCGCCCTGAGGATAGGCGAGACAGACGGGAACGTTACCGCGGAGCTCAGAGGCTCGGATATGGGAAGCGGCGCAGTAATTATCGACGTTTTTGCCCCGCGTGCGCTTTTCTACTCCACGGTGAGCGGGATGACGGGCTTTGAAATAAAGGATGACGGGGATATGATATCCCTTCTGTCTGAGCTTTCCGGGCTTAAGTCGGAGTACGAAAAGGTTGCGGACGCGTTGAGGGACGTTCGCGAGACGGGCTACGGGGTAGTTATGCCGTCAAAGGATGATCTTACGCTCAGAGAGCCGGAGATAGTCCGCAGGGGCGGAAAGTATTCCGTCAGGCTGAAGGCCTCAGCGCCGAGCATACATATGATAATGACGGACGTTGAAACCGAGGTAAGCCCCGCCGTCGGCGGAGAGCGCAGCTCGGGCGACGTAATAAACTTCCTCTTACAGGAGTTTGAGGGGGACACCGGCAAGCTCTGGGAGTCCAATATCTTCGGAAGATCGCTCCACGATATAGCGGGGGATTCCGTTCAGGCTAAAATCAGAAGTATGCCGCCCGAGACGCAGACCAAGATGAGGGATACCCTCGGAAGAATAATAAACGAGGGCGCGGGCGGACTGATCTGCATAATACTTTGAATTGACATTAATCTGACCGGGGTATATAATATCGAAAACCGGGGTATATAATATCGAAAAAATGAACAGGAGATAATAAAATGAAATTGATCGCTACGGAAAAAGCCCCCGCCGCCGTCGGCCCATATTCCCAGGCTATCGACTGCGGCGATACCGTTTACCTCTCCGGTCAGATCCCTCTCGACCCGTCCACCGGCGTTCTTGTTGAGGGCGGCATTGAGACCCAGGCCCGCCGTATGTTTGAGAATATCGGCGCCGTGCTTGAGAAAGCCGGGCTCACCTTTAAAAACGTCGTGAAAACTACCGTTTTTCTTACCGATATCGGCGACTTTGCCGCGCTGAATAAGGTGTACGGCGAATACTTCTCCGAGCCGTATCCCGCAAGAAGCTGCGTTGAGGTATCAAACCTCCCGAAAGGCGCCAAGGCTGAATGCGAGTGCATTGCAAGGCGATAAGTAAACACTCTGCCCGCCCCTTTATGGGGGCGGGCAATATATTTAGTTGAAATAATCCTTGAAAAATGGGAGAAAAACAAGTATACTTACAGCATTATGGATAATTATGGGCATAGCGGGAAAAAGCCCTGCCCTATGGAGGTATACCCTTGTATCTGAAAGCGCTCGAACTTCGAGGGTTCAAGTCATTTCCGGAGAAGACCCGGCTGACCTTTGAGAAGCCGATCACGGCCATAGTCGGCCCGAACGGCTCGGGAAAATCGAATATTGCCGACGCACTGCAGTGGGTAATGGGCGAAATGAGCTCAAAGGCGCTGAGGGGCGGAAAGATGGAGGACGTTATCTTCGGAGGCACCGAGAAGCGGGCTCAGGTCGGATTTGCCGAGGTGACCCTCGTGCTGGATAATTCCGACGGCGGGCTCAGCATCGACTCGGACGAGGTCGAGGTAACGCGCAGATACTTCCGCTCCGGAGAGTCGGAGTACTACATCAACCGCAAGGCAGTCAGGCTCCGCGACGTAAACGAGCTATTTATGGACACCGGACTTGGGCGTGACGGGTATTCCATCATCGGCCAGGGCAAGATCGACAGCATCCTGTCGCAGAGGAGCACCGACCGCCGCGAGATTTTCGAGGAGGCCGCCGGAATCAGCCGCTTCCGCCACCGCAAGGAGGAGTCGGAGCGCAAGCTTGAGCGGGCGGAGGAGGACCTTCTGAGGGTCAACGATAAGATCTCCGAGCTTGAGATGCAGGTCGAGCCCTTAAGACGGCAGTCCGAGGTCGCGAAGAAATACCTGATACTCAGGGACGAGCTTCGCGGGCTTGAGATAAGCATTTGGCTGAATGAGCTCGACGAGCTCCAGGAGAAGAATAAGAAGCTTAACGAGGACGCGCTCGCATCTTCCGGCGCCCTTGAGCGGGCAAAGGCTGAGCTCGAGGCGGTGAACAAGGCCGCGGAGGCTTTTTCCGCTGGAATGCACGAGAAGGACGAGGAGGCCGAGGCTGTCCGCTCTGAGATAACTGCGTCAGACGCGATGGCGGCCGAGACCGAATCCGAGCTCGCCGTTCTTAGAACGAGGCTCGGGCATAATAAAGAGAGCATCGAGAGAGCCGAGGAGGAGATACTCCGTCAGGAGGGGCAGAACTCCGGCCTTGAGGCTCAGATC
>ONGN01000107.1 GCA_900317385.1 uncultured Eubacteriales bacterium | reverse complement strand
TAACCATGTTCCGGTAAAAGCACCTTTTTCATGGGCCTCCCGGATGTAGTCCACCATGATTGTTTCTTTATCCATAATTGTCTCCATAAACATCGATTTTTACGTTCTACTATAAATCGGGCCTGCCGATCATCTCAGCAGGCCCATCATTTTTAGATATCCTCAGATACGGACAGTGACTTGTATACAGTCGCATAATACTTTTTATATCTGTGGCATACCCGTGGCATAAATTGGCATAAAAATTGGCATATGAGACCGAAATTCGGTCATCCGGGGCCAGTCTTTAATACAGTTTTGCGCCTGCCGGGATGTGCGGATCGACCATGAGCAGATGCAGCTCTTCCTCTTCGCCGCGCTTGTTCACGGCGCTGATCAGCATGCCGCAGGAGTCGATGCCCATCATCTTGCGCGGAGGAAGATTGGTGATCGCGATGCAGGTCTTGCCGATCAGTTCTTCCGGCTCATAGAAAGCATGGATACCGCTCAAAATCGTACGTAACTCTCCGGAACCGTCGTCCAGCGTAAACTTCAGGAGCTTCTTGCTCTTCGGAACGGCCTCACATTCCAGGACCTTTACAGCTCTGAAATCGGACTTGGAGAAGGTCTCAAAATCGACCTGATCCTCAAACAGCGGCTCGATCACCACGTTCGAAAAATCGATTTTTTCGGGAACTGCAGGAGCTGCTTCCGTAACGGTTTCAGCAGTCTCTTTCGCTTCTTCCTTCTTCTCATTACCGGTCTTGAGTGACTTCATTGTCGGGAAGAGCAAAACGTCTCTAATGGAGTCGCTGTTTGTGAGGAGCATGACGAGCCTGTCTATGCCGAAACCGAGGCCGCCCGTGGGGGGCATACCGTACTCGAGGGCGTTTATAAAGTCGTAGTCCACCTGAGCCTTGGTCTCGGGATCGAGGGCTTTCCTGTCCGCGACCTGCTTTTCCATGCGGGCGCGCTGGTCAATCGGGTCGTTGAGCTCGGAGAAGGCGTTTCCAAACTCGGTAGCGTTGATGAAATACTCAAAGCGCTCGGTAAACGCCGGATCTTCGGGCTTGCGCTTGGCAAGCGGGCTTATCTCGACGGGGTAATCGTAAATAAACGTGGGCTGGATGAGCTTCTCCTCAACAAAAGCGTCGAAGAACTCGGCTAAAATCGCGCCCTTCGTGGGTATCTCCGGAAGCTCCACGTTGTGCTCCTTCGCGCACTTGATAGCGTCCTCGTCGGTCTCCCAGTCTTTATAGTCGACGCCGGAATATTTCTTGACTGCCTCTATCATCGTGAGCTTTTCCCAATGGCCGAGGTCGATCTCATGGCCCTGATAAGGAATGACGAGGCTTCCGCAGACCTTGAGCGCGACAGTCTTCATCATATCCTCAACGATCTCCATCATGCCCCTGAAGTCGGTATAGGCCTCGTAGAGCTCGATCGTGGTAAACTCGGGGTTGTGCTTAACGTCCATTCCCTCGTTGCGGAATATCCTGCCGACCTCGTAAACCTTCTCCATTCCGCCGACTATGAGCCTCTTGAGATAGAGCTCTGTCTCGATGCGAAGCACCATATCCATATCAAGGGTGTTGTGGTGCGTGTAGAAGGGTCTTGCCGATGCGCCGATCTCAAACGGGGTGAGGATAGGAGTATCGACCTCCAAAAAGCCCCTCGCGTCGAGGAAGGCTCTCAGCTCGCGCATTATCATGCTGCGCTTTACGAAGGTATCCTTAACGTCGGGATTTACGATAAGGTCAACGTATCTCTGGCGGTATCTCGTCTCCTTATCGGTGAGGCCGTGGAATTTCTCGGGGAGCGGTCTGAGGCTCTTCGCGAGGAGCTGGAGCTTTTCGCAGTGTACGCTGACCTCGCCCATCTTCGTCTTGAATACGAAGCCCTCAACGCCGACGATATCGCCGATATCGACCTTGCGGAAGGCCTGGAAGGCCTCCTCGCCGACGTCGTTGAGGCGAACGTAGATCTGGATCCTGCCCTTGCCGTCCATAAGGTCGGCAAAGATGGCCTTGCCCATTCCGCGCTTTGCCATAATTCTTCCGGCGATGGCGGTCTTCTGATTTTCGAGAGTATCGAAATTGTCCTTTATATCCTGAGAATATGCCGTTCTCGGGAATTTTGTGATATGGAAGGGGTCTTTACCCTCGTCGCAGAGGGCGGTAAGCTTATCTCTTCTAATCTGTAAAAGCTCGGAAAGGTCCTCCTGAGCGTTTGCAATAATCTCTTCTGCCATATTTATTCGTCCTTATTTCTCTATGCTTATGATCTCGAATTTGAGTATGCCCATAGGCGCGTCGACCTCGACTATATCGCCCGCCGCGTGGCCGAAAAGGCCCTTGCCGAAGGGTGAATCGTCGGAAATGCGGCCGGAGAGAGGATTGGCCTCCTGGCTGCCGACGATTTTATACTTCTCGATGGTGCCGAGCTCAAGATCCTTGACGGTGACCTTGCTGCCAATGCCAACCTTATTCGCGTCCTCGGACTCCTCGGTTATTTCGGCATGCTCGATAAGGTCTTCGATCTCAGCGATCTTGGAGTAGAGCTTTCCCTGCTCGGTTTTCGCCTCGTCATACTCGGAATTCTCGGAAAGATCACCGAAGCTCCTCGCCTCTTTGATTTGCTCGGCGACCTCCTTCTCCCTGACGGTCTTGAGGAAGTGAAGCTCGGTCTTGAGCTCCTCAAGGTGCTGCGCGCTCATTTTGTATCTGTTAGAATCAGCCATGGTAACGCCTCTTTCTTAGTTATTTCAGAACAATTATTATATTGATTTAATTCATTTTTGTCAAGCATTCGCGCCCCATATTATTCTTTTACGCACCGGATCGAGGCGGGAACGCCCCCGTAAGAGGAGCGGATAGAGTCTGACGCAGATAGCGTTTCGGCGCAAACTAACTCCCCGGGAACGATTACCGGGCTTCCCGGCGGGTATTTCCAAACGTACTCGGCGGCAATTCTGCCGTCGCAGTATCTAAGCGGAACTGGCTCGGACGGATTAGACAGCGCCTGTCTCGGAGATAGTCGCTTCTCGGGCTGAGTGAAGCCCGTTACAGCTTTGTCTCTTCTCTTGTTTACAACCTTATCTACCTTCTCAGCCGCCTTGAAAAACGCTGAGAGCGTTTCATCCGTATCACCGAGGCCGGTCATCGCGATAACGTAGTTATCCGACACCATCTCAAGCTCGACGCCCTCGGCTCTGAAAAGCTCCATCGCCGCGTATCCGTTATCGCAGGTGAGCACGAGCTTTGAGGGATCAATGTTATCCGCGCTGTACAGGCGCAAATTTTCAAGACGTTTCAGCTTTTCGCGCAGCGCCGAGACACGCTCATACCAGAGGCGAGCCTCGGTCTCTCCCCTCTCCTCCATATATCTCGCGCAGGCGTCGATCCCCGCGGACAGTATATACGACGGGCTGGAGGATTGAAACGCGGAAATGCATAGCTGAGCGCGGTCAGAGTCGATAAGCGAGCTTCTTACGCTGAGCACCGCCGTCTGCGTAGGGCTCGGGAGCGTCTTATGCAGGCTCTCTACGGCGATATCGGCGCCGAGCCTTATTGCTCCCTCTGGAAAACCGCCGAAGCCGAAATGCGCCCCGTGCGCAGCGTCGACTAAAAGCGGCACTCCGTATTTATGGCATACCTCGGCTAAACCCGCAACGTCGGATATCACGCCCTCGTAGGTGGGGCTCGTTATTGCGACGAGCCCCACCTCTTTATCTTTTTTAAGCTCTGCCTCCACCATCCCGGGGGTTACGGCGCCGAAAGCGCCGAGCTCAGGTATCACGTCGGGGACAACGTAGCAAAGGTCAGCTCCTACAATCTCGGCGGCGGCGTAAACGGCTTTATGCGAACCTCTTGAAATGAGCGTCTTTCCTCCGTTCGGCAGGCAAAGCTTGAACGCGGCGGGCGAGCCTTGCGTTCAGCTCCGCAAAAACGGTCTCGGGATCGTTGAGGTTATCAAAGCCCGAAATCTCCGTAATATCGCGGGTCAAGTCAAGGCTTTTAAGCCATGGAAATTTTTCCGCGTTGCGCTTATGCCCCGGCATATGCATCGAGAGAACGCCGGAGGAAGAAAAACTATTCAGTTTTTCAAAAAGCGGCTTCGACATCTTATACCTCCATAGCGGCATTAAGCAGGTCCTTAGTATATTTTTCCTTTGGTGAGGCGAAGAGCTCGCGGGTCACTCCCTCTTCGACAATTCTGCCGTCCTTCATAACGATTACGCGGTCGCATATTTTATATATCACGTTCAGATCGTGGGATATGAACAGAAAGCTTATGCCACGGTCGCGCCTCAGCTCCGAGATAAGCTCAAGTATCTGCGCCTCGATAGTTACGTCGAGAGCGGAAACGGGCTCGTCGGCGATTATCAGCCCTGGCTCGCATAAAAGCGCCGCGGCGATGGAGACCCTTTGGCGCTGACCGCCCGAGAGCTCGGAGGGCTTCGCCATTAAAAGCTCAGAGCCGAGCTTTACCTG
>ONGN01000108.1 GCA_900317385.1 uncultured Eubacteriales bacterium | reverse complement strand
TTTACCTTTAAACCTGATATTGCTTTCAATGTAAGTATGGGGGGCGATTATCTCTCCACTTATTGGGATTTCTCTATTGACTCTTACTATCTCCCCGTCGTCGTTTCCGAAATAAAAATACGTTACAACGATGTTTTTAACTGCCGTGTCAAATCCGTTAACTATGCAGCAGTCAATGACCAGATCTCCGTTGTCCCATCGTGCAGCCTGCGGGAGAATATTGACTTCGCCAAATGTCTCGTAGAGGTTGTTTCTGCATTCAACGCTGAGCGCGGGCTCCCTGCCAAAGGCTGCCCAAAGATATTCGGCGACGTTGTAGCGCAGAGCGGGGTAGTATTTTTCGGGCATCTCGGAAAGATCGGAGACGTTCGCATATGTTGCCCAGCGTACAGCCTCGTAATAATACTCGCTCTTGCTTATCCGGATAAAGGCGTCGGTATCCTCAACGATAGGCGAGCCCTTTGCGCGCCAGACGAAGGTGAGAGCCTCGGGGACGGTGATCTTCCTGTCGGGTGCGAACGAGGTCTTGCTGACGCCCTTCGTTATCCCGTTTTCGCATGCCCAGAGCACGGCGTCGTAGTAATAGCTGCCCTTCTTCACGTCGGTAAACGGGGCCTCGGAGGTCTTCGGCTTCGGACTGCCCATGGCTCTCCAGAGGAAGGTCATGACCTGGGCTCTGGTGCACTCGTTGAACGGCGAGAAGGTGTTCGCACTCGTGCCGTTGGTAACGCCGTTCTCAGCCGCCCACTCGACGGCGTCGTAAAACTCGAAGGTGTCGGGCACGTCGTTAAATCTGAACTTGCTCAAGTCGGCTTTGGCGACGTATTTATAGTAATTGACCTCACCCAAGCGGACTAAATTGCCGTTATAGTCGTAGGAGCAGCCATCTGGCAGACCTAAAGAGTCAACGGTCGAAAGAACCCCGTTGGAGTTATAGGCGTACTTGATATCAAGGTCGTCATAGCCGGTTTGAACGACAGCTTCGCTTATCAGGCGGCCTTTGCCGTCATAGGCGTAGGATATAACGAGCGATTTAACGCCGTCAGTCTCAGACTTTTTGACGAGTCTGCCCTTTGCGTCGTATTCGTATTTGCGCTCGTAGCTTCCGCCGTCGGAGCTGCGGACGGAGATAAGCCTTCCACCTGCGCCGTAGTTATACTGCCTTTCTGATACGGACGAGTCCTTGAAATACTTAACGGTTTCCTTTACGATTTTTCCGGTATCATCGTAGGTGTATACCGCGTCGCTTATGGGGTACTTTGCCCAGGGGCTTGTAGTGAAAGTCCGAATGAGTTTTCCTTCAGCGCTATAGATATAGTATTCCGTGCCAAAGTTGCTATCCACAGGGTCGGCGACAGACACCAGATATTCATCGCTGTTATACTGGATCGGATACTCAACCGGATAATTCCACCCGCCGGCCGATGCGGTGAAGGGAAAAACCGCGATGCTGAGCAGGGTCACGAGCACGAGAGCTATCGCAATAGTTTTTTTCATTTTTTAATCTCCTTTATATTATTATTTTCTTAATGATTTGCGGGGAGAATGGCTATCGCCTGCTTCCCCATGAAATTGAACCTGTCCTCCGAGGTCGAGCGCGCGTACTTCACCTCCTTGCCCGCCTGCGGATCGTTGAAATAGTAGTAATCCTTATCAAAACCGACGAGGAGAAGGCAGTGGAACGGGCTGTACCATTTGATAACCCTTCCGGTGTCGGTCGCCGTCCAGCTTGTCCTCAGATACGGTTTTTTCATACCGCTCGTCGCCCAAACGATAACGGGGATCCCGCTCCTCACGTAGTTTTCGGCGAGGTCTGAAAGATCCGCGCCCGTAAGGTCTAAATACTTATCGCCTGAGCCCAAATACTTCTTAAGCGCCTTAACTATCGCCGAGGCGTAGCAGCCGTAGCCTCCGCTCGAGCTTCTCGGGTTGCCGACGAAGCTTTCGGCGGGGTCCGCTCCGTACTTCTTTCCGTTTTTGTAGTAGATCATCGGTCCGCGCGGCAGATAATTGTCGATAAAGCTGTCAACGCTTATATCGTAGCCTGCGTATCTCAGCGCGGCGACGGTGCTGACCGACTCGCAGCCGGTGGGCCATTTGTTCTGGTTTATGTATTCAACGCCGTGCAGTATGACGCACTCGGCGGGTATCTCCTCGCGGTAGCTTTTGCCGCAGCCCGGGCAAAGGTACTCTCTGTACCCCGCCTTTTCGCCCTTTGGCTCCACCGTCCTGCTGAGCTCAAAGCTGTGCCCCTTTGCGCGGGTCTTCATCTCCGCGCTGTAGCCGCATTCCGCGCAGATGAAGGTGCGCTTTTCCCTCACCTCGCAGGGGTTATCCCCCTCGATGCGCGCGCTTACGTCAAACTCGTGGCGATGCCCCGCCTCGAGCCGTGATAAAAAGGTCACGATCTCCGCCCTTGAGCATTCGTTTTCCGGCCTGAAGCGGCCTGAGCCGACTCCGTGAGCAACGTCGTTTTCAAAGGCCCAGACTATTGCATCCCGGTACGGGGACTCGGCTATATCCGAAAACGGATCCGGGAGGGAGGAGGCCTCTTTCCCCGACATGAGCCAGAGATAGAAAACGAAATCCGCCCTGGTGCAGGCTTCGCTGAGGCGCTTATCCGTGCTGACGGCGTCGACCGCTCCAAGCTCCACCGCCCACTTCGCTGCCCCGTAATAGTAGGAGCTTTCGTCGGCATCCGGCTCAGCGTCTGACTCGGGCGAGCCTGAGTAGCGCCAGAGTATCGTTACCGCGTTTGCCTTCGTCGCCGTCCTGTCAGGGCGGAAGCGTCCGTCCGGGTAACCCTTTATTACCCCGAGCCCGCACATTTGATAAACGGCTTCACCGTACCACGCCGCCGCGTCAACGTCCGGGAACTCTCTTACTTCGACCTCATCCGCCATCGCAAAGCCCGCAAGAAGGCAGACCGCGATTATAACCGCGAGCACGGCTGAAATTATCTTTTTCATATTGGTTTTCATTTTCGCCTCTCCTTTTCCGCACAAATCAAAACCAAGCGGAGCCGCCGAAGTTCATTGAGCCGCCGAAGTCCATTGAGCCGCCGAAGTCCTGCGAGCCATAAGACTGATACGAATTATCGTTTTGTATTTGCTGCTGCACGAAGTCCTCGTAATAGTGCGTTTGTTCGTCGTAGTTATGCTGCGCCCCCTGCACAAAACCCTGGTGTATGCCCACATGCTCATCGTGGACCCGCTGCGCCTCGTGCACACAATCCTCATGTATGCGCATATGCTCGTCTAAGTCACGTTGCGCTTGCTGCATAAACTCAAGGTTTTGCCTTTCAAATTCCTGCTGCTGGACTTGCTGCATAAACGCCTGATGCTGACGCGCCGCAGAGTCGTCCGCGGCCCCTGTAAGGCTCACCTCGTATATGGCATCGTCAGCTTCGGAAACCGTTCCGCAGGAGGCCCTGCCAGATTCGCCGCTCGCGCTCCCGTCGCCGAAGATGAACAGGAGAACGCCGGCTGCGATGCAGCCTATCGCGATGATCTTAAAGAGCGGGAAAAGTATGAGGCCAAAGCCGAAGCCCAGCCTGAATAAGCCGAGCAATACCGCCAGCGCAAGGCACAGCACGCCGTCTGCCATAAACAATATCCCGAGCCCTCTTTTTCCCGAATTTGCTCTCTTTTTCCCGTTTTTCATTTTTATCTTCCTTTCGCGTTTTCTTTTCCTTACAAGCAAAGGATAAACGGAAAAAGGCGGCCGTTTTTTCATTTTCTGTA
>ONGN01000109.1 GCA_900317385.1 uncultured Eubacteriales bacterium | reverse complement strand
CGGAAAAAATCCTGGCGTGCAGCGAGATAAGCCTTGAAGAGGCTGTCACATTACGCGCCCTGCTCTTAAATATAATAAAATAACGCTAATTATTGCGGGCCGGAAAACCGACCCGCTTTTCTTATTGCGTAAGACCGAGGGCAAAAATGCCTACGTTTTCTTTATAAATCTCGTCGAGCATAGAAATAGGAAGCGGGTTTTGCCCGCGCCCGGCCTCAATCGTGTAGCCGCGCCTGAAATACCTGTCGATAAACCAGTCCTTGTACCCGGCGTAGCCCGAGCCGTAGGCGGCGTCGGATACTGTATAGCCGCTGACCGAGGCAAAGTCCTCGGCGGTTTTCTCGGCTCCGGGCGGCTCCATATCGAGGTATCTCCAGTAGATCTCGCCGCCCTGCGTGTGATAAGAAATCGTAAGCGAAAAATCGTGCGCGAGGGTGAAATCATATACCGCCCGCGATTCGGGCGCCTCAAGCGGCGCTCTGCCGACGTAGTCGCGCGGAGCGGGTGAGACAAAGCCCTGTTGGAACTTGATCCTCCTCGCGTTTTCCCAACCGGCGGGGTATTGCAGATTTGGGTCAACGCCGAGGATATTAGCCTTCCAGCCCGAGGGAAAGGGTATATCCGGATAATTAGCGGAGATCCTTTGCGCTCCCTCGTAGTATTCCCCGCAGCGTATTTCGCCCGTCACGAGAGCAACGCCGTCGGGATTTACCATCGGCACGGCGTAAAGCGTCGTGTTCCCGTAAAGCTCTCCGGCGCGCAGGCCGAAGATCGAGCCCCCGTCGGCATAAGCCTTGGCGTAATCCTCGATAAATCTGAGGAGGAGAGGGGCGGTTATCCATTCGTTTGCGTGATGCGCAGCGTTGTAAAATACCTCGTTTTGCCCGCTGCCTATGGACAGCACCGTGAGATCTCTGCCCATAACGCTCTGACCTATCGAGGCGCTGCGAAGAAACGGATAACGCTTTTTAAGCCCGTCGGTCACAAGCTCTAAAAGGGTGGGCGTAAAGCTCACGTTATCCGGCACAACGGGATAGGGCAGGGGGATTATTACGTTCGAGCCGACGCGAAGCTGAAGCGGGTCTATCCCCGGATTTGCGAGCTCTATCGCCCGCAAAGATGCGTAATATGAGCGGGCAAGGCGGAAAAGCGTATCGCCCGCCCTCACCCGGTGCGTAAAATAGCCCGTAAGCCGCGGAGTGAGCGCGACCCAGGTCTTCGGTCCGGCTATACCGTCCGGCGTAAGCCCGTTCATCCCTTGAAAGCGGATAAGCGCCGCCTCAGTCTCCCGCCCGAAAATCCCGTCGGGCGGAGTGAGAAGAAAGCCCGCCCGCAATAGCGCAAGCTGCAGAAGCTCCGCCTCCGGGCCGGTAAAGCCCCGTCGTATTGTTTTCAAATCTGCCATACGCGCCTCCGAAAAACTAAAATCATATAAGCTTATGCTTAATGCAGATGAATATTGACAAGAGGCGCAAAAATAAATATAATTTTACAAAAATCTCAGCCTTGTGAGGTCATGCCAATGAATAATCAGAAAGTTTTAGTCCTTGACTTCGGCGGCCAGTACAATCAGCTCATTGCCCGCCGCGTCAGGGAGTGCGGCGTTTACTGCGAGGTAAAGCCCTTTACCACCCCGCTTGCCGAGATCAAGGCGGCGGAGCCCATCGGGCTTATATTCACCGGCGGCCCCGGCAGCGTTTACGATGAGAAAAGCCCGCAGGCAGACCCCGAGCTTTTCAGGCTTGGCATACCCATCCTCGGCATCTGCTACGGCTGCCAGCTCCTCGCTCACAACCTCGGCGGCAGAGTCACCGCCGCTCAGGACGATTCCGCGAGGGAGTACGGGAAAACGGAGACTTATTTCGATACGTCCGCAAAGCTTTTTACGGGCCTTCCCGAGCGCGGTGTCTCCTGGATGAGCCACGGCGACTATATGGAAAAAGTGCCGGATGGATTTAAGCTCATAGCTCACTCCGAGGCCTGTCCGAACGTCGCAATCTGCGACGAGGCGAGGGGCTTTTACGGAGTCCAGTTCCACCCCGAGGTGAACCACACCGAGAACGGCACCGAGATGATAAGAAATTTCCTCTTCGAGGTCTGCGGCGCCAAGGGCGACTGGACTATGGGCGATTATAAGACCGAGGCGATCAGGACTATCCGCGAAAGGGTAGGGGACGGAAAAGTCCTCCTCGCCCTGTCCGGCGGAGTTGACTCCTCCGTCGCCGCGGCGCTTATGGCGGAAGCCGTGGGCAGCCAGCTCACCTGCGTTTTCGTCGACCACGGGCTTATGCGCTTAAACGAGGGCGACGAGGTCGAAGAGGCGTTTTCAAAGTGGGATATTAACTTCATCCGCGTGAACGCAGAGAGCAGATTTCTCATAAGGCTCGCCGGAGTCTCCGAGCCGGAGCTCAAGCGCAAGATCATAGGCGAAGAGTTTATAAGAGTGTTCGAGGCCGAGGCAAAGAAGATCGGCAAGGTCGATTTTCTTTGCCAGGGCACCATCTACCCGGACGTTATCGAATCCGGAGCCGGAAACGCCGCAGTTATCAAGAGCCATCACAACGTGGGCGGCCTGCCGGATTACGTGGACTTCAAGGAGATTATAGAGCCCCTTCGTATGCTGTTCAAGGACGAGGTGCGCGCGCTCGGCCGCGAGCTCGGTCTTCCCGAATATCTCGTTATGCGCCAGCCCTTCCCGGGCCCCGGCCTCGCGATAAGGGTGATAGGCGACGTGACGAATGAAAAGCTCGATACCCTGCGCCACGCCGACTGGATATTCCGCGACGAGGTCGCGAAGAGCGGGCTTGAGAGCGCGATGAATCAGTATTTTGCCGTGCTGACGAATATGCGCTCGGTCGGCGTTATGGGCGACGGCCGCACCTACGATTACACCCTCGCGCTCAGAAGCGTAACGACGAGCGACTTTATGACGGCCGACTGGACGAGAATACCCTACGACGTTCTCGACCGTGTGAGCACGAGAATAGTCAACGAGGTCGGTAACGTAAACCGCATAGTCTACGACATAACGAGCAAACCCCCCGCAACGATCGAGTGGGAATAATCGCAAAAACGCCGGAAACCCGCATAAATACTGGATTTCTGAACTTTCAAAACGGCGTTTGGCAACGTTTTGGCAACATCTGAAATAACTCCATCGAATAACGAAAAAAGAGCTGTCTGATTGTGAAAGTCAGATAGCTCTTTTTTCGTCACTTTTTTCTAAGTATATACAATGTATGATTTCATTCTCCACCGAGCTGTTTTTCCTCGAAGAAATATCCGAGAGTATCAACTAAGTCACCCTTATCGAATAATTCTTTTATCTGTTCCTTGTCAAGCCAGGAACTCTGAGCCACTTCGTTTGTCGTGGCTGCTTCCAACGATACTGGACCGTCATACGTGAATAGCCACACATCAACAATATCTGAAAATCTGATACCATTCACGATTCTGCCAATTGTTGAACGCACTATCTTCCCGTCTTTAGGTTTCAGAGACAAACCCACTTCTTCTTTTGTTTCCCGAAGACAATGATGGCAGCAGCTGCGACAATAGCCGAGGCCACAAATAACAACAAAAGCCAACTCATACAAATGAATTTCGATTTATCAAAGCATGTTACGCATTTTCGGCGACATGCTTTCATATCTGTCCCGGCTGGTACCAGCAGAGCTTCTCGAAGAT
>ONGN01000110.1 GCA_900317385.1 uncultured Eubacteriales bacterium | reverse complement strand
TTTTCCGCGAGCTGGCGCATAAGCGGCGTGCAGGCAAGGTTTTCGTCAGCGGCGCGCAGAGTGATCCCAGTTTCGCGGCGGGAAAAGCCCTCGCAGATAAGCTCAAAGCAGCGCCGGGACTTGACGAAGCGCCCGTAGAGAAAGCGCTCGCGGCTCTCCGGGTGAATTATTCCGTCCATCTCCTCCGTCAAAACGGCTAAATGCTCGCCGATCCGGCGAAAGGTCTCTTCGGCGGCGGGGTCGCCGTTCTGCGCCTTATCCATCAGGTGCTCAAGGCAGGGCTTGCGCAGATCCCGCGGCGATGTGGGAATGAAAAGAAGGTCGCCGTCCGTCGCAGTAAAGCCCTCCAAGAGCGCGGGCTCAAGCTCCTCGGCAATTCGGAAGGCGGCGGACTGCCCCATGTAGCGCCGCGCGCCCGCAAGGCCGGAGTTTTCGTTTCTCGTGCTGCGCAGGTCCTCCGGCGGCAGGAGGGCGGAGTTGCGGCTTCCGACGTCTATGATAAAATCGTACATCTCCAGCGGCATGGGCGGGATCGTGCCGTCCGGCTTCAGCCAGCCGCTTCCGAGATCTGTCCCGAGCGTGTGCGCGACGACGCCGGACTTAACGGCTGCGGCCTCGTCCCCTTGCGCGAGCTCCATAGCGGCGGTGAAGGCCGCGATATTCCCGTCGTTCGCAAGGCGCACCCGCCCGCCCGGGCGGCAGAGGCGGAGCAAAGTCCCGCGCAGCTCGCGGAGCTTACTAAATTCCGTCTCGTAATCAAGAGCCGTGTTTTTTCGCATTCCGTCGGTTTTCGGCGTCTCGCCGCCCACGATCCTGTCGTCAATCACGATATCCGGGAAGCTCAGGCCAATTCCGTGAAGCACGTCGATGCGCTCGCCGAGCTCGCTCTCGGCCCTCTCAACAGCCTCTGAGATTTCTTCGTCCGAGGCGTCTTTTCTCAGCGCGTCGTAAAGATAATTTGGAACCTCCCCGCCTTTTTCACAGGCGGTGCAGGCGCGCATCAGCCGCGTTAACAGCAGTATCGGCCCGATGATACCCTCGGCGGTTAAGCTTGCGGCTGGGTTCCAGTCGTATTCCTTCAGGCATACGAGCCTGCCGCGCTTTGAGGCGGCGAGCTTGATATCCGTGCCGCCGACGTCGATTCCGACAAGGCAGAGGCCGTCCGCCTTTTTCGCGATGCGCCTGAGCGCGGCGGAAAGGTCCGGCGTTTCGCCGCTTTCTTCAGCGGGGAGCGGGCGGTATGCCGATATCGGCTTAGAGGTGAAGGCAAAGCTTGAGCCCTCGTGGGCGCGCGAAATTCTCTCCGCTATATTTATGACCTTGCCAAAGCCGCCGCGCGGACGTGTATGAAGCCCGAACGCCTCGTCAAGCGAAGCGATCAGCGCGGAGAGCTCGGCGCAGTCGAGATCGTAGTAGAGCTCTATCTCCCGGGCGCCGCGCGCTGAGAGCAGATTGAAAACGCCGGCATAGAGATACTGCCGCACAAGCAGCAGTTCCTCCTCATCGCGCCATACGGGCAGCGGACAGGGATAGTCAAAGGTCTCTCCTTCGTGTCCGATATCACGTATGATAAGCTCGTGCCGCTTCTCGCAGAGCGAGAATACGCGGCTGAGATCCGGCAGCCAAAGCGGCGCGTTCGGATCGGCGTTGATTATATTTTTATACTCACTGAGCATAGCCGTCATCTCTCCCGATGCGCTCATTTCGCTGCGGGGTATTCGCTGCATAAAAGGCGGTAGGGCGGCTCGTCCTCCTCGATCGTGGGGAAGCGGCCTACAGGCGGCTCGAAGCGGTTGTCGTGCTCGTCGTCGTTGCACTGGCTTACCTCGCCCAACAGCACGTCGCCGGTGCCTGGCTCAACCGTGAAGTCGTGGTAAAGCCCTTGTGTGATATAGATGCTCTCCCCCGGCGTCAGGCGGATCTGCGTTCCGGCGGGAACTGTGCGGCTGAGCCCGTCCGTATGTACGGTCACGGGGGAATCGTAGTCGATAGTCTCATCGGGGTGGCTGTTGTAAACGCGGATAAGTACGTTGCCGCCGCCGCGATTGATAATATCCTCGGTCTTGTACCAGTGGAAATGGTTGGGGGAATACTGCCCCTCCTTCAAAAAGAGGAGCTTCTCCGCGTAGACCTTCGGGTATTTGTCGCTCATGGCGCGGTTCCCGTTGCGGATCGTGATGAGGGAAAAGCCGACCTTGTCAAAGTCGCCGAGGCCGTAGTCCGTGATGTCCCAGCCGAGGCGGCAGTCGCGCACCTCGTCTAAGGACGCGTCCGCCCTCTCCCAGTCGTCGGGCGTCATGGAGCAAAACGGCGGCAGGTAGCAGCGGTGCTTTTCGCACATGGCTTCCATTTCGCGCAGCGCGCGGTTTATCTCAGAGCGTTTCATCCAATCGTCCTCCTTGCTGTTTTGTAATATTGTATCATACTTCCGCCGAAATTGGAAGCGCGGAACGGGTGCAAAAACGGATCCGGAGCGATTATTACCGCCCCGGATCCTTTATATTCGGCAAAGCTTACTTAAGGCCGTTCTCGTAGGCCTCGATCATCTTCTTGACCATCTGTCCGCCGACGGAGCCGGCCTGACGGCTGGTGAGATCGCCGTTGTAGCCCTGCTTAAGATTTACGCCGACCTCGGAGGCGGACTCCATCTTAAAGCGGTTCATAGCATCGCGGGCCTCAGGGATGTTGAGCTTGTTGGAATTGTTAGCCATCTTCGTTTCTCCTTCCTGTAAATTCAAAAGCTTTCGCTTTCAAGCATATCTTTTCACCGCCCGCGGGCGATATACAGGGTAATTTTTGGGGAACAAAACGAATTTTAAAATTGGCACTTTTAATCGTCGAACGAATAATCGTTCAGCTCGTCAAAATCAAGAAACTCAGAAAGGGTCATACCGAACGCAAGGGCTATTTTATGCAGCGTCATCACCCTCGGATTTTGCGTAAGCCCGCGGACGATATTATCAAGCGTCGACTGCTTAACGTCGCTCATGGCAGCAAGCTTATTGATCGAGATCCCACGCTCCGCACAAAGGCTGCGAATGCGCCTAACAATAATTTCAGAGTACTCCATCGTATCACCCTATCGCATATTTACCCATTTGCGGGTTAATCATATGATAAGGGCAATTCCGGGCACAATAACCCGAATACGGGTTGACTATTGTGAAAAACTGCAATAAAATGATCTCACCCGAAAACGGGTAAAACCGATAAACGATGGGATGATATGATGAACTCAGATAAAGAACTGCTGATAATGTCCGCCGCGAGGCTTTACAGCGTAGGCGTTGACTTGGAGGCAGCAAGAGCGCGGCTAAAGGAGCTTGTGGATCAGGACGTTTCATACAGCGACGAACGTATGATAAAGGCGTACAATGATTTCAACGAGCTCAAGGCACAGTGGGACAGCCTCGAAAAGCAGCACCTTGAGCTGCGGAACGAGATAACGGGTAAACAATAAGACGGCTCAGAAGCGCAATGCCCCTCCTTGTTCGTTGATCTCGCCTTCCCGAGCACAAATTTGGAAGCCGACATCTTCGGAAAGATGAAGTTGAAATTGCCTATTGGCTTATTTGAGGCTAAAAAAGACATCCCCCGCTCAACGAGCGAGGGATGGAGCTTTTCGGCATAAAGCCTTATCATAGCAGCGTTAATTCCTTTGGTATGGTATAATTTCTGCT
>ONGN01000136.1 GCA_900317385.1 uncultured Eubacteriales bacterium | reverse complement strand
AAGGACGCCATGTGCGAGGACGAGGGTATGGTCATCTTCCACTCAAAATCCTGGCGCACGGATTCCGGCTTCTATAACGCCTTGACGCAGACCTTCACCCCCGCCCCCGGCGTTACGATGACGGAGGACGAGCAGGCGGAGTACGTTTCGTATATGAAGAAGTACGCCGCGAACAAGCTCAATATGACGGCGAAGATAATCGAGAACGATTTCTACAACGTGATGAAAAAATATATTGCCTAAATCAATCGGGCGGCTGCGTAAAAAGCAGCCGCCCGATATTATTTATTGCGCCTGAGCGTTTTTCGATTGCTTCACGGCGGAGACTATCGCCGCCACCGCGCCTACCGCGCCGAGGAGATAGGCTATGCCGAGCTCGCCCGCGACCTCGCCCCACATATCGGCGGCGGTCAGCACCTTTGGAGTGACGCGGATGGACTCGAAAAGCGTAAGTCCAAGCTCCTCGCCGAGTTCCTTGTGCACGAGATAGCCGAGGCAGAGAAATTCAGCGACCGCTATCATTATGAGCATAACGACGGCGCTTATTATAACGCCCTTAACAGAGCCCTTTCCCTTCGTGCCGGAGAATATCCCGTATCCCAAATTGGCGAGGGAGAAGGTCACAAGTCCGACAACTCCGGCTATGTAATTGAGCTGATACAGTATAAAATATAATACGACGCCGCCGAGGGAGAAGAGAAACGCTCCCACAATTCCGTTTATCACGTTCTCGTTTTTAACGGGCTCGGGATTGGGCTGAGCCTTCTCCCCAAAGTCTATCGTTACCGGAGGTTCATTAGCCCTTGCCTCCGCCTCGAAATCGCTCATACCGCAGTACGGGCAGCTTATCTCGTCGGCGTAGATCTGAGCGCCGCAGCTTTTGCATCTTTTGGTTTCCATCGCTCTATCCCCTTCCTGTCTTTCTAAACGGGATTATATAGCGTTCAGTGGCAATTTGCAAGAAAAAATCCGGCGCGCGTTATTAAGCGTACGCCGGAGCTTTTTGAGATATTCGCTTTTATCTTCCGAAGCCGAAGTAATCTTCCCAGCTCTGTCCGGGGTTTGTGGGAGAGGTCCGGCCGCTTCCGCCGTTGAGGTCGGAGTCGGTCACCGCGCTCTGATTGGTGTTCTCATCGAACACGATGTCGAGCTCAAGGCTCTCGCCCTGCCCTATCGCCCCGCTCATGCGGTAGATGCTGATCGTTCCCGCGTCGCCCGGGTTAAGCTTTCTCAGTATCATCCTGAGCTCGTCAAGGCCGGAGGCGGACTGGCCGTTTATGCCGGTGATGATATCCCCTGCCTTGACTCCCGCCTTCTCGGCGGCGGAGCCCTCGATAACGGAGTCGACTATAACGCCGTTCGGGATGCCGTAAGTATTGATTACGGACGCCTGATAATAGGTATCTACGTCGTAGCGGGTCATAATGCCGATGCTGGCGCCCGTAACGTAGCCCTTCTCGATAAGCTGCTTTGCTATATCGACGGCGTCGTTTATCGGGATCGCGAAGCCGAGGCCCTCAACTCCCTCGTCGGAGTATTTCGCCGTCACGATGCCGACGACCTCGCCGTTTGAGTTGTACACGGGGCCGCCGGAGTTTCCGGAGTTTACGGCGGCGGAGATCTGGAACATATTTATGCTCTTATATGCGCCGGTATCCTCGTCTCTCGTGGTGATGACCCTGTCAAGCGCGGATACGATGCCGGGGGTCATGGAGTAGGTCAGCTCGCCAAGGGGGTTTCCGATTGCGTAGACCGTCTCGCCGACCTGGAGAGCGTCGGAGTCGCCGAACGCGACGGGGTTGAGCGTAAGCTCGGAAGCGTCGATCTTTATAACGGCGACGTCGTTCTCCTCGGAGTAGCCGACTATCTTCTCTGCCTTTACGCTGGTGCCGTCCTCGAACATAACGGTAAGCTCCCCGCCGTAGCGCACGGCGTAGGATATCACGTGGTAGTTCGTCATAATATACCCGTCGGTGCTGATAACGAAGCCGGAGCCGGAGACGGCGCG
>ONGN01000112.1 GCA_900317385.1 uncultured Eubacteriales bacterium | reverse complement strand
ACGGGGAGCGTCCTGTTCTCAAATACGCAGTCCGGGCGGACGTTGCAGAACATGGCTATCTTATGCAGTATCGATTCCTCAAGCGGCTCGTTGCAGCGCAGGACGATGAGGTCGGGGTGGATGCCCATGCCCTGCAGCTCCTTCACGGAGTGCTGGGTTGGCTTCGACTTGTGCTCACCGCTGCCGTGAAGATAGGGAACGAGGGTGACGTGGATGAAAAGGCTGTTGCCCCTGCCCTGCTCAAGCCCCACCTGGCGTATCGCCTCAAGAAACGGCTGGCTCTCGATATCGCCCGTTGTGCCGCCTACCTCGGTTATGACGACGTCGGCTCCCGTCTTTTTGCCGACGGCGTAGATAAACTCCTTTATCTCGTTCGTAACGTGCGGTATCACCTGCACCGTCTCACCCAGGTATTCGCCGCGTCTCTCCTTATTGAGCACGTTCCAGTAGACCTTGCCCGTCGTCAGGTTGGAATACTTATTGAGGTCTTCGTCGATGAACCTCTCGTAGTGACCGAGGTCGAGATCTGTCTCAGCCCCGTCCTCGGTAACGTAAACCTCGCCGTGCTGGTACGGGCTCATCGTGCCCGGATCCACGTTTATGTAGGGGTCGAGCTTCTGCGCCGCGACCTTGAGCCCTCTCGCCTTCAGAAGCCTTCCGAGAGAGGCTGCCGTTATTCCCTTTCCGAGTCCGGAGACTACCCCTCCGGTGACGAAAATATATTTGCTCATAGCTATCCCTCCAAATAAAAAAAGACAACAGCGCGCAGAAATCCCTCTGCGAGACGCCGTTGTCTCTCAACCAGTTAAGTTTACGCCCCTCTGTCGAAAAAGTCAATCACAAACTGAAAAAATATCAAAAAAAACACTTGCGGTATTACCGCCGCGGCACTAAAATAGCATAAAAAATATCGAAAGGAACGAGCGAAAATGAACTACACCCCGGAAGAGATAATAGATTACGTGGCGGAGGAGGACGTTAAATTCATCCGCCTTGCCTTCTGCGATATAAACGGAATACAGAAAAACGTCGCCATAACTCCCTCGGAGCTTATATCCGCCCTAAAATACGGAGTTTGCGTGAACGCGGACGGGATAGACGGCTTTCATGGCGATATAGTTTTAAAGCCGGACGCCTCCACTCTTGCCGAGCTCCCGTGGCGCCCGCAGCACGGCAGGGTCGTCCACTTCTTCTGCGACGTTTTCGATGCCGACGGCGCGCCCGTCGTCTCCGACCCGAGGTATATGCTCAAGAGCTCGGGAAAGACCGCCGAGGTGCGCCTCGATCAGACCTTCTATCTTTTGAAGCTCAGCGAGACGGGCGAGCCGACCGGGATACCCCACGACGGGGCGGGATATCTCGATATTGCCCCCGCCGACAAGGGCGAAAACGTCCGCCGCGAGATCTGCCTTACCCTTGAGCGTATGGGCATCCGCCCCCTCGGCTCGCGCCACGAGCACGGCCCGGGTCAGCACACCGTTCTCTGCGCCCCGGCGGACGCTCTCAGGGCGGCGGACAACGCAGTGACCTTCCGCGCCGTTGTAAGAACTATCGCCGCCCAGTACGGGCTCTTCGCCGATTTTTCGCCCGAGCCCGTTCCCGGTGGGGCGAAAAACTCCCTTATCCTCACGGTAAACGGAGTGAAATCTTCCGTTTCCGATACGGGCAAAAACCCCTATAAGCTCATTCTCGAAAGCCTTTGAGGGGGGTGACCCGCTTGGTATTCCAGCCGAAAACCTACAGTGTGCTGCTGGTCTCCTCCTCCCGCAAATTTGCCGAGGCTATTAGAGAGCTGCTTCCGGTCACGGACTACTGGCCGGTGCGCTCGGCGGGGAGCGAGGCGGAGGCGCGGCGGCTTATGCTTGAAAACGAATATGATATCGCGATAATAAATTCGCCGCTATCAGACGACAGCGGCTTTTCCCTCGCCGAGGACATCTCGTCGGGCAGCGATACCGCCGTCCTGCTCCTCGCCCCGGCTGAGGTCTATGAGGATATTTATTTCAAGCTCCTGCCCTCCGGCGTCGTCACCGCCCCAAAGCCAACGAGCCAGCGCCTCATCTCATATTCGCTCCGTGTGCTCGCCGCCATGCGCGAGAGACTGAGGAAAAAGGCGGAGGGCCGCCGCTCAGTTGAGGAGAAGATCGAGGAGATCCGCCTCGTGAACCGCGCAAAGTGGGCGCTTATCGAAAAGCGCGGGATGAGCGAGGACGAAGCGCACAGCTATATTGAAAGGCTTGCGATGGAAAAACGCATAACAAAAAAAGCAGCAGCCAAAACGATAACTGAAGAGCTTGCGCTGTTTTATTAAATTTACTTTTTCATCTCGTCGAGCGTGGGCATTGCGGGAATGGCTCCGTGCCTGCTCGTGGTAATACCCGCAGCCTTGTTCGCAAATTCGGTTATGCTTCTGAGCTTTTTCTCGGTGAGCTCGTCGAGACTATCAAGTTTCGCTATCTGAGAGAGAGCGGCGCCGAAGAAGGTATCTCCCGCTCCGTTCGTGTCCGCGACCTTGACAGGCGGGGTGGGGCAGGAGCCCGTGATATCGCCGAAGCGGAAGAAAGCCCCGTCCGGCCCGAGAGTTACGAATATGAGCTTTATGCCCATTTCGGAGAGCATCTTAGTTCCCTCCGCCGGATCCTCAACTCCCGTAAGGAGCGGCAGCTCGTTGTCGGAGACCTTCAGTATATCGACGAGGCCGAGAGGCGCTCGCATCATCTCGATTGCCGTCGCCTCATCTGACCACAGGTTTGCGCGGTAGTTGGGGTCGTAACTGATGATCGCCCCGGCGTCCTTCGCGGTTTTGGCGGCGAAGAGGGTGGCGCTGCGGCTCGGCTCGGCCGTGAGGCTGACGGAGCCGAAATGGAGTATTTTAGTATCTTTAAGCTTATTAACGTCAATATCGCCCGCGCTGAGCTCGACGTCGGCGCTCGGGTCGCGGTAGAAGGAGAAGGAGCGCTCGCCCGTCTCGTCCACGGTGACGACGGCGAGGGTGGTGTGCTGCTTCGGGTCTACGGAGATGGAGCTCTCGTCAACGCGGTTTTCACGGAGGACCTTTCGCAAATATTCGCCGTAGGAGTCGTTACCGACCTTGCCGATGAAGGCAGTCTTCGCCCCGAGCCTCGAGGCGGCGACGGCGAGATTGGCGGGAGCGCCGCCGGGGTTCGCGGCGAAAACGGGTATGCCGTTCTCGTTTATCCCGCACTGGGTCAGATCTATAAGTATTTCGCCGACGGTAGTTATATCAGTCATTTTTATTCTCCCTTCCGGTTCATTTGCTAACAGTATACAGTCTACAACCCCGCCGGTCAAGGGAGAAAACTAAAACGAAAAGAAAATCTGAGTGGTGCTTTTTGACACCAGTTTTTTGAAAAGTAGAGAAAAATACTCGTATTGCATATTGAAAAGTTGCTACATTATGGCTATAATATATTTGAAAAGTTTTCGTGAGGTGAATCATTATGCTGAAGCGAAAAATTGCAGAACTGATCGAGCAGCATCTGAAGTCGGGCTCTGAGCGCATTTTGCTGATCGACGGGGCGCGCCAGGTCGGAAAGACCTATATTATT
>ONGN01000115.1 GCA_900317385.1 uncultured Eubacteriales bacterium | reverse complement strand
AGAAAAGCTCAAAGCCGCCCTCAGAGGCGGTGAAATCGGGTATTCCCTTTGCTCTGTCCGTCACCCGGCAGCCGGAGAGGGCGAGCACCTTTTTGAGCGCCCTGTTCTCCGCCCCCGCCCCGCTGACCGACACCGCAAGTTCGAAGAAATCGCAGGCTCTCGGCCTCGCTGTCTCGGAGAGGTACTGCCTCTCCACGCCCCTTACGAGGGCGGGGAAGCCCGTTTTGCCTCCTGCGCCCGCCGCCCGCTTTCCGCTGACGGCGGCCGTTACCTCACGCTCGAGCCTGTCTGAGGCGGGGCTCCCGCTCTGTGAAAAGAAGCAAAGCTCAAGCGCGCTCCCGCTCTGCCTTATAAAAACCGAGGCGGCGAAGTCAAGCCTCTCGGAAGTGCGTCTCAGCGACGCCTCAAAGGGATCGTCCGTAACAAACGCCGCCCCTCCGCTCTCTCTCGCGCCCGCCGATACCGCGTCGGCGCAGGCGAAGGCGGCGTTGCCGCCGCAGCTTCCTATGCCCGTTCTGCCCATTGACCCGAGGGCGCGGCCTATCCACAGGCACACCTCCGCGTCTATATCCGAGGGGTAGTCCCCCCTCATTCTGCCCCGCTCGTAAAATCCGGGAACGCTTTTTATAAAAGAGCCCCGGTCGGCCGTCACTATCTCTCCGGTCTTTATCCTTGTTTCCGCGCTTATCCTCACGTTCTCCGCAAGCACGGCTCCGTCGCCTACCACTGCTCCCTCGCCGACCACCGTGCCGCTTTTAAGCACCGCCCCCGCGCCTATCCTCGCCCCGGGCATAACTACGGCTTTGTCGAGCCTCGCTCCCGGGCCGATTTTCGCGCCGAAGGTCACGCTTCCGGGGTATCTCTCCTCGGGCTCGGCGCCCTCAAGTTGAAGCTTTCCGGAGACGACGTCCATACAGCACTGCCTGTAAGCCTCAGGCGAGCCGATATCGCGCCAGTACCCATCCATTGGAAGCCCGCGCATATCGAGTCCCGCGGCGAGAATTGCGGGGAACAGGTCCTTTCCGAAGTCATAATTTTTACCTTCGGGTATCATATCTACGGCCTCTTTCGAGAGCACATAGATTCCGGTGTTCACCCTGTCTGTAACCACCCTGTCCCAAGAGGGCTTTTCCCGGAAGCCCTTTATTCTTCCGCCCTCTCCGAGCACCACCGTTCCGTATTCCGTAGGCTCGTTATGCTCGTACAGGGCGAGGGTCGCCGCGGCCCCGCTCTCTTGATGAAAACGGATGAGCTTATTTAGGTCGAGATCCCAGACGGCGTCGCCGCTCATAATTAGGACGGGCTCATCCCCGTAGAAGCTTCTGAGCGCCCTGACGCCGCCCGCCGTGCCGAGCGGCTCGTTTTCCGTCAGGTACTCTATTTTTGCCCCAAATCGCTCTCCGCCGCCGAAATAGTCCTTTATCATATCCGGAAGATAGCGCAGAGTCATTGAAAGCTCGGTATGACCGAGCTTAACGAGTTTTCTCACCGTATATTCAAGCACCGGCCTGGAGTAAATCTCCGTCATCGGCTTCGGCCGCCTGTCTGTTATCGGGCGAAGGCGGGTCCCCTCGCCGCCTGCCATTATTATCGCTTTCATATCTCTTCTCCGAAATGATTGATTCCGGAGCTATTTTTTGCGGAAAACAGTTTTTTTATTAAAGAACATATTGAGAAAATCGAGGAAAAATGATACAATAATTAAAATCTGTTATTATTGCCTTATGCAAAGCGAAGGGGTGGATGATTTGAACCGTCTGATTAAGCAGGTTTTCGGAACGTCGACAAGGCTATTTTTCCTCGTTCTCATTTTATTTGCCGTTGCGACCTTCTTCTTCGGTCAGTACACTCTCGAGCTTTCCGCGATAGAGCTCGGCGCCGCCGTTCTTCTCTACGTTTACTCGCGTATCGCCGGGCGCCGCCGCGGCAAGGAGATGGTGCAGTATATCGAATCGGTGACGAGCAACATCGACTCCGCGACCAAGAACACGCTCACGAATTTTCCGCTTCCGATGGCGATATTCACGCTCAATCAGAACGAGCTTATCTACGCGAACGAGAGCTTTCTCGCGATAGCCGGAGAGAAGGAGCACTCCTTCTCCCTCAGCGTAAACGACATACTGCCCGGCTTCTCCACCCGCTGGCTTATGGAGGGCAAAAACGAGTATCCCGGTCTTGTAAGCCTCGGCGGGATGCGGTTCCGCGTGTTCGGCTCGCTCATCCGCGGAAGCGAGGCGCCCGGGGTAAAAAATTACGTGGCGACCACATACTGGGTCGACGAGACGGCTTACGCCGAGCTCTCCGACGAGTTTGAGCACACGCGCATGGTATTCTCCACGATAATGCTCGATAACTACGATGAGATACTGAACGGCCTTGCCGAGAAGGACAAGTCCCAGCTCATCGCCGCCATTGACGAGATCATAGTCAACTGGGCCGCGAAGTACAGCGGATATCTCACCCGCTCGGACAGAGACAGATACATCTACATCTGCGAGTCCCGCTATCTCGACGAGATCATCGCCTCGAAATTCGAGCTTCTCGACCTCGTCCGCGCACTGATAAGCCCGAAGGGAATGCACCCGACCCTCTCGATAGGCATAGGCAAGGACGGAAAGGATATCGGAGAGAACTGCCACTTCTCCGCCCTCGCCCTTGAGATGAGCCTGTCAAGAGGCGGCGACCAGGCGGTCATCAAGAATAAATACACCTTTGAGTTCTTCGGTGGCAAAACGAGCCAGGCGGAAAAGCGCACAAAGGTCAAATCGAGAGTTATGGCCTCGAGCCTTTCGGAGCTTATGCGCGACGCGACGAAGGTCTTTATCATGGGGCATAAGCACTCAGACCTCGACGCCGTCGGCTCCGCCATTGGCCTCTGCTGCGCGGCAAGGGTGATGGGCAAAAAGCCGAAGGTCGTGGTAGACTACCAGAGCTCGATGGCAAAGGAGCTTATCGACAAGGTCAAGACTCTCCCCGAGTATCAGGACGTTTTCATAAACCCGCAGGACGCCATTCTCGCCGTTGACGGCGGCAGCCTTCTTATCGTAGTAGATACGAACAGGCCGGAACAGGTCGAGAGCGAAAACCTGCTTTTAAGCGTAAACCGCGTCGCCGTTATAGACCACCACAGGCGGGCTGCGACCTACATTCAGAACGCCGCCCTCTCGCTCCATGAGCCTTACGCATCTTCCGCCTGCGAGCTTGTGACCGAGCTGTTGCAGTATATGGTCGAGCAGTCCGGCAGTATATGGTCGAGCAGTCCGACATCCTGCGCTATGAGGCTGAGGCGCTGATGAGCGGTATCGTACTCGATACGAAAAACTTCACCCTCCGCACCGGGGGTAGGACCTTCGACGCGGCGGCCTTCCTCCGCAGGGCGGGAGCAGACACGAGCGACGTTAAGCGCCTCCTGCAGTCCGATATCCAGACCGCGAAGGCGAGATACGCCATCGTCCAGAAAGCCAAGATATACAAGGCGGGTATCGCCATCGCCGCACCGGAATCGGCGGAAAACCGCGTTATCGCAGCGCAGGCGGCGGACGAGCTTTTGAATATAGCCGGGATAAACGCAAGCTTCGTGGTTTTCCCCTCGGAG
>ONGN01000116.1 GCA_900317385.1 uncultured Eubacteriales bacterium | reverse complement strand
ACAAGGGCCGCAAGGCCATCTTCGAGTACCTGCGCGTCACGAATCCGATCCGCGAGCTGATCAACGACCGCGCCCCCACGCTCATCATCCGCGAGAAGGCCCGCGAGCTGGGCATGCGCACGATGCGCGAGGACGGCGTACGCTCCATCCTCGACGGCTACACCACCGTCGACGAGGTACTGCGTTACACCTGACGCCACGCGGCCTGATGGTTCGCGTCAGGCCGTTCCCTCACTTCTCCAAGCTAACCGAGGAAATCTCGACCTCGGCGTCGGTAATGTTGCCCGGATCCAGCCGGAACGTGCCGATGCGTCCACGCCAAGCCGCGTGCCTGGAAACAGGAAAGCGATACTCGTGCCAAGCGCCGTCAGAAACGATCTTCTGCTGAAGAGACGTTCCCTCGCAGACAAGACTTGGATGCGATGCCCAGAAAAGCTGGAGCATCCCGCACGAATCTTTCGTCCGCATCCTTACGACCACTTCGCGGAAGTCCCGCGCCCGCAAGCGCGGAAAAACGATCGTTAGCGCCGGATCGCGCGTGGTTGTCACGTACGCCACGCCTCCATCCGTCACGCGTGGCTCGGAAAGTCCCATCGACCGACGCCATCCCTGTGGCTCACCACTCGTACAGTCCCAGCGTGTCATCCGTACCCGCGGCGAAGGCGCCGGCAGGTCGTACGGCCCCAGCCCCACATCCTTCGGCCCGTAGTTGTGTGGCCAGCCATCGGCGGGCTTTACGCAGAACGTATCGCGCACGGCCTCGTAGAAGCCAAAGCCGTGCTCCGCGTTTGGTTCCGCATAAGACCCCTCGCCCCATTCGTTGAGCGGCGCAAGGCAGAGCCGCTTGATCCCCGTCTCATCGGCAAACAAAAGCCCCATATTCAGATTGTCTATTGCCTCTTTTACGGAGTAAGGCGAGAGCCTCCGCTTTTTCTCGCGATACTCGCGCATGATGCCAAAGGTACTGTATATCGCTATCGTTACAGATATCGCGGGGATAATGATCCACGGTATGCTAAGAGGCCGGTTCAAGCTTCGCGAGGACGCCGTTAAATAGGCGCAGAAGAAGAAAATCGCGCACAAAGCCAAATCGTTAAAAGCTCTGCTCCTTAAGCTGCTGCGGCAAAAATGCTTATACAGGCAGAGAGCAAATTCAATAAGTGCCGCTATGAACAAAATGCCAATCAATAAAAGGCGCTGCTCCTGTGAGAGAAGAGAAAAGGCTGTCATAATTCTGTCCCCCCTTCCGTCTTATCAGAAAGAGGCAGGATAAACGCCGCTCCTCCGTCCTCTTCGGCGCAAAGCGTCATATTCGGATAGCTTTTCAAAAGAGCGGACGGAGAGGCAGTACCGTCAGTCTGAACAGTACACCTAAGGGCAGAGTCAACGGTGCAAACGAATACGTTAATATACCTTGCGCTGTTGATAACCGCCTCAAGCACGCTCTCAAAAAAGTCATACGCCCGGTTTACGATCTCGCCCGGGAGATCGGAATACCCGGTATGAACGAAGAACGTACCGCGGATATCCATCGACTCGATAGCATAATAAGATTCGCCAAAGGCGCTTATCAGCTTGCTCTCCGGGATATGATCCGAGCCCTCCATGCAGAGGATAAGGTCCTTCCTCCGCTTTATATAGCTGCCCAAAACGACGATATGAGCTATAATGCGGCGTCTAATATCAGGCTCGTCAGTTTTCCTGTATTGATTGATCAGGCTCTTGATTTGATCGATCTGCGGTTGAGTATTGCTCTGCAGAAGATCGTAAAGCCTGTTTTGCTCAATTACTCCCCGGTACACTCTCTCCTGCTCATATTCCATCCGCAAAAACTCGTTTCGTTCGCGAAGCTCCTCCCTGGTTTCCTGCAGGGATTCGCGCACGGACAGAATTTTGGATATGTCCTCGGTCCATATCGCACGCCCGCCTCCGAGCGCCATATTGTGAAGCCTTTTTGCCCCGGGCAAAATAACGGGCCCGGCCTTTGCTCTGAGCATATCTTCCTTGGAGATCGGCACTGCTGCGCCCGCTGAATAGCGGACGTTATAATCGTTGTCCGTTATCTGCGCGGAAATATTGACCGACGCTTTGAAAAGGTCAAAGTATCTGCTGTTCGTCTGAATCAGCCCGCACCAGATGCAGCTTTCAAAAAAAGCGGTAAACAGCAGACAGTCGATCACGGTAGTATCGTCGAGATAGGACATTACTATCTCGTTTCGGAGAACATAAAGAATAATATACAGAGCTGCGGCGATAAAGGGAATCACCGGAAGCCATTTTAAGCCGCTGTTATTCGGCAGTCTTGACTTTGTGAGCATAACGATAAAAGCGGAAACTCCGCAAGCTCCGGCCCACGCGGTTATAATATAGAATACCGGGCCGTAGGTATATGCCGTTTCTTTAAGAGCATCGGGTACGTCCGGAAATACGAAAGCAAGCTGAGTGAGATCGTTTGTCAGCACAAGCATTATCAAAAGAGCAGTGGGAATATATAGAAGGGTTATCAATTTGGGAAGGCGATATTTTTCATATTTACCCAAAGACAGCGATACGAAAAGGGCGATCAGGGGAATAAGCGAAATCGGAATATAGTAGGCGTACCACAGAAGATTTCTTGCAGCAGCATTGAGTATAAAATGCCACCTGAACTCGCGCAGAATCAGCCAGAAAACCATAAGGGCGGAGACGGTGATAAGATATCTCCTGACCTGAAGCTGAACAACGCGCCTATAAACCGATACTCCCCAAAATGCAAACAGGCCGATGTACAAAAAGATCCTCGCAAAATTTGCAAGCTGTTCAACAAGCTCGTTTTTCGTTGCAGCAACAATTCGGCGGCAGAAAAATGCGAGCACTATTACGGCAACTATAAGGCACGCATGGACTATCGTTCGCTTATCAAGCCTTAACATCATCCCACCTCCCCGCTTTCCGTTTCTTCTTATATAATAGCAAAACAGCAGAGCAATTACAAACTAAAAAAAGGGGCTGTAAAAAAACAGCCATGAAAAAAGGACAAGGTCTCGCCGTTCTGACGGGACCTTGTCCTTTTTGGTATGAGCAGTAACGAAAAGAACCTGGTTCAGCGGAATTTGTAAGGATTGCGGATAATTTTCGTACGCCAAAGCAGGCCCGGAGCAAAAATGGCCGTTGCGCTCCCGACCTC
>ONGN01000117.1 GCA_900317385.1 uncultured Eubacteriales bacterium | reverse complement strand
AAATATGAGCACGTTTACGGGATATCCGAAGAAATTCAAATTAACGTAAGAGCGGAAAAGCTCAGCCGCGTGAATATATGAAAAAAGGTTCACATACCTGAAAATGCTTACTGACATCTGCGGCGCTATCAGAGTATAGGCCGCAAACTCAGCCGCCGCCAGCCCGATAAGCACAAGCCACTTAAGCTCCTGATGCTCAAGAAAGCTCAGAACGAACCAGAATACGAGCCCGATCAGCACGCCTGTCGCCACCCTTATTCCGAGATAAATCAGTATCCATTCGCCTATTGAAACGGACAGGGTGCAGGTCTTGAAGCTTTCCAGGGACTGAACGGCCCTTCCAAGATCGTCCTCCCCTCCGAAAATGCCGAACGATGCGGCGAGAGGCACAGCGTAAAACGCAGCGGTAAAAAGTGCGGAGGAAAACGCCAGTGAGATGAGCCTCTGAGCAGTGAGCCCGCCACGTCCCCCGGGGCACGACCTGACAATAGCGCAAACGCTCTTTCCGCGCTCATCAAAAAACGAGAGCACAACGATAAGGATGCCAAACGCGAAAATCAAGTCGGAGGTTTTGAAGGATAACCACTCCTCGACCGCTCTGTTAGAGCCGAATCGAATCTCGATCCCCTCAAGCTTTTTGAAATCCTCCGCAGTTTTCATAATATTTCGATAGGTGAAGCCGTCTTTGTTTCCGCCAAATAGTGAGGAGCGCGAGAGCTTATCTGCCTGATCGGCTACGCCAGATAGGTAGGCCTCGTAATCCGCTATATGCTTAGCCTCCGTATATGGGTTAGGCGTCGGCTCAAATCTGTATTTTTCCTCAAGAGCGGCGGCAGTTACCTCCGGCTCTTCGTCCTTATATTGCTCGATCTCATCACGATACTCCCGCGCTGAGGCGGTAAGCTTTTCTATTCCGGTCGCAAGGTCGCCCTGAACAAGCTCCGAAAAGAACAGAAACAGGCAGATAAACGGCAGGATAATAAGCACCGCGAGCCGCTTTTTATCGGATATTATTCTTCCAAGCTCATTCATGGCCGTCATCCCCGATATAGTAGAGATATACGTCCTCGAGGGTAAATCGGTCAGTTACCGGCGTAAGATTACCGGGCAGGGAATCTATCAGCTTCTTCGGCGAGCCTGATGCCTTTATTCTTCCGGAGCTCATAAGCACAACGTCGTTTGCTATCGCCTCGATATCGCTGACGATATGCGTAGCGAGGAGTACGATTCTGTTTTTTGAGAGCTCAAATATGTAATTCCGAAGTCTCACTCTCTCCTTCGGGTCGAGCCCCGCAGTTGGCTCGTCGAGAATAAGTACCTCCGGCTCGCCGAGCATAGCCTGGGCAAGCAGAACTCTCTGCTTCATTCCTCCGGAAAATGAATATATCTTATCATGGCGCACGTTTGAAAGGTTTGTGAGCTCCAGCACCATGTCAAGCTCGCCCTTGATTTTCCGCCCCGGTATTTTCTTGAGCCTTGCGATATATGCGAGAAAGCTCTCAGCTGTCATCGTCTCATAAAGTCCCTGCTGCTGCGGCATAAAGCCAAGCTTCTCCCTAAAGGCTCCGCCGAGTTTTTTTATCTCCTCCCCGTTATACGTTATCTCTCCACTGTCGCGCTTTACGTTATCCGTTATCAGGTTCATAAGCGTGCTCTTGCCCGCTCCGTTCGCGCCGAGAATACCGTATATTCCCTCGGTAAAGGTATAGGAGAAGTCCGATAAGGCGGTCTTCTCCCCGTATTTTTTCGTTACTCCATTAAGCTTAAGCTCCATAGTATCATCCCATATGTCAGCGCCCGGCTTGCAGAGCGGGCTTAGTTTTCTTAAGCTCGTCGTAAATAAGCGGTATCTCGACGAGACCGTCTTCCGCTATCTCATATTTAACAAGCAGCTCGTACTTTCCGAACTCATTGCTGAGCCGGAACACCACCCCGTTTTGGTCTCCGCCCATAAAAAACGTAAGGTACTGTACCTCATTGGGCTCGCCTATGCCCTTGAGTGCCTCGCAGGGCAGCTCACCCTCATACAGCTATTTCCCCTCGAAATCAGAAAGCCATACGTATCTTGAATACGTCTCATAAGGCTGCCCTGTGACGACAGCTCCGGCTAAGACGGACCTCCCGGCGGGGGTATCCGGGTTTTCATACGGTATCATTTCTGCACCTGCCTCGGTTATTCTGTAAAAGCCGTTCGGCGCGGCGTAGTATACCGTTCCGTCCTCGGTAATATAAGCTCCGTTGCCGGCCGCCCTTTCAATACCCGGATTCTCCTGCTCATAGCTTAAATCAACCGTTCCGTCGGTTATATTTATCTTATAATACTCAAACTGCTCCTCGGTATAGATAAAGACGTAAATGAAGTCCCCGTAAATGTTGCAATACTGTGACATGGACTCCGGAAACTCCTCGCGGAATATCAGCTTAAAGCTCTCGCTGCCCTCTATCGGCGCTGAACAAATCTCAAGCTTGGTTGAGGGTACTGCCTTATTGACCTGCTGATATTCCTGAACCGATATTATTCTTCCGCGGTGAAGAAAAAAACTCGTCGCAAATATCTCAAGCTCTCCGCTGAGCTCTCTCACCACCTCGCGGCCCGAGCCGTCCTCGTTCGCGCGGCAAAGCACCTTGCCCCGCCCTTCATTTATATCGGTATATACCCAGTAGAGCTTTCCCCCATACCAGCTAAGTGAATTATCATAAGTCCCTAAATACCCATTGCAGTCCGTTCCCTTGTGGTCGCACTCCGGTTTTCCGCATAGGATACCGCTGTCCCCGCTGTCCTTTGCGTAGTATTTTAAATACTCATGATTTGTTGTCACCTCGACGTATGCGTGTTCCGTCTCAATAAATCCGCCGCGATAAAACCAGCGGTTATCGTAGTCCACGCTGTATCCGTTCACAGCTGTCTCAACCGGCTCGCTTATCTCCGGCTGACCCTGCATTACAGGAGTTTCTTTTTCTTCGGCGCCCGCTCCGCAGCCGCAGAGCATAAGCGCCATAGCCGCCAATAAGGCGGCTATGAGTAAAGCACTCAAGAGAGCGCGCAGAGGCGTCCTCATTAGCTGGCGAAAGCTTTTCATCATATCATTCTCCTAAGTAA
>ONGN01000118.1 GCA_900317385.1 uncultured Eubacteriales bacterium | reverse complement strand
CTTATCTTTGGAAACTCGGCGTTCCGATATCAGGAGCCGGGACGCCGGAGATCACGATCGAGGGCGGCTTGGCCTTTGAAAAGAGCGCCGAGCACAGCCTGATACCGGACAGGATAGCCGCGGCGACTTACCTTTGCGCCGCAGCCTCTGCCGGGGGCAGGATAGAGCTTCTCGGTGCGGAATTTGACGGATTAGCCTCGACAGCCGAGGCTCTTTCTGAAATGGGCTGCGAGATCAAAACAGGAAAAAACAAAGTTGAGCTTATAAGAAACCGCCCGATGAGAGCGCCGAAAAGGGCGATAGTCACGGGACCGTACCCGGCTTTTCCGACCGACGCTCAGCCGCCTTTGATGGCGGCGGCCCTTCTTTGCGAGGGTGAGACGGTATTTACCGAGACTATGTTTGAATCCCGGCTAAGGCACGCCGGTGAGCTTATAAAGCTGGGAGCGGATATCAGAGTCAGCGGAAATAAAGCCGTCGTGCGCGGAGTTAAAAACCTCGCGGGGGCGGAAATGCAAGCTGAGGATCTGAGAGGCGGAGCAGCTCTCACGGTTGCGGCTCTCGCCGCAGAGGGCGAGAGCGTTATTTCCGGGATGGAATTTGTTGAGCGGGGCTACGAGAGATTTGAAAAGGCGCTCAAAGAAATCGAGGCGCAGGCTGAAGCGATAGATTGAGAGGATAAAATGGACAAAAGACGGAAAAAATCGGGCAGCGGCGCTTTGACTCTTGCCGTAGTCGCCCTTATGGTAATAATCGTGATACTGGGTCTCAGCGTCTTCTTCAAGGTAACTGTCATCAACGTTGAAGGCGCACAGACCTACACGGCGGAGGAAGTCATCACCGCCTCCGGAATCCATTACGAGGACAGCACCGTATTCTTGAATGAGTCCGCCGCCGCAGTAAAAATCAAAAACGCGCTCAGCTACGTTGACGAGGTTCGGATCATAAGAAAGCTTCCGAGCACGCTTACGATAGAAATCACGGAGACGGTTCCCGTAGCGGCTGTCGAAAGCTCGGGCGCGTGGTGGATAATCGACGAAAGGGCAAAGGTCCTTGAGAGAACGGAGGACAGGTCTGTCGCTTCCCGGTATATCGAGCTTAGAGGCGTAGAGCCGGTCATGCCGTCGGTCGGCAGCGCTCTTTCGCTTGGAGAGGGAGGAACAGTCCGCCTTGAGTATTTAAAGAATACGCTCTCCGGAATAAGAAGAGCCGGGATAAACGGCGACGTATACTGGCTCGACCTTACGAATCTGTCAAACGTGCATTTCTCATACAAGGGTATATTTACGGTCACGCTCGGCAAGGGCGACGACGTTCAGGATAAGCTTTGGCTTTTCGTTAAGATGCTGGAGCTCTATCCGGAGGAGAGGCCGGCGAGATTTGACGTTTCCGAGATAACGGTCGGCCACTATATCCCCGAATAATATCACTGTTTTTTAAATAAAATGAGATTTTATCTTGACCTCAGGGAAAAATCAGTTTAAAATAGGCTTGTATAACTATGCACTAAAGAGGGAAGCGGTCTTCCCATAAGAATACAGGAGGTATAGATAAATGGCAAAGACCATAGAGTCCGGTCCGGACAACGTCGTAACTATAAAGGTTGTGGGAATAGGCGGAGCCGGCAATAACGTCGTCAACCGCATGGTAAAATCAGGCACTCAGGGCGTGGAGTTCGTATCGATCAACACCGATAAGCCCGCCCTCTCCATATCCGCCGCCGATCAGAAGGTCCAGATCGGCGAAAAGCTGACCCACGGTCAGGGCGCCGGAGCTAATCCCGACGTCGGCAAAAAGGCCGCCGAGGAGAGCCGCAACAATATCGCGCAGATCCTCGAGAATACCGATATGGTATTCATAGCCGCCGGTATGGGCGGCGGTACCGGAACGGGAGCCTCTCCCGTCGTCGCCGACATCGCCCGCGAGCAGGGCATACTCACCGTCGGCGTCGTAACGAAGCCCTTCAGCTTCGAGGGCAAGCGCCGCATGGATCAGGCAAACGAGGGCATTTCCAACCTTCTCTCTAAGGTCGACGCCCTTCTTATAATCCCGAACGACAGATTAAAGCACGCCACCGATCAGAAGCTCACCTTCGCGAACGCCTTCGAGATCGCGGACGACGTTCTTCTCCAGGCGGTGAACTCCATCTCCGAGCTTATTAAGAATACCGGCTTCATAAACCTCGACTTTGCTGACGTGACCGCGATAATGAAGGACGCGGGCTACGCTCACATGGGCGTGGGTCATGCCGCCGGCAAGGGCAAGGCCGAGGAGGCCGCCCGCGCCGCCGTATCCAGCCCGCTTATGGAGACCAGCATCAACGGCGCCCGCGGTGTTCTCGTGAACATCACCGGCTCTATGGATATCGGCCTTGACGACGTTGAGGCAGCCGCGAGCCTCGTTCAGGAGGCCGCCCATCCCGATGCCAACATCATCTTCGGCGCCACCTTCGATGAGACTATGGACGATGAGATGCGCGTTACCGTCATCGCCACCCGCTTCGATGAGAAGCCGACCAACAGCTACAAGAATCCCGACCGCAGAGCCGTCGATCCCGCGTCTCTCTTCTCCGGCGAGAAGAAGGCAACCGAGCCCGCGCCTCAGACTCAGCCTGCTCCCGAGCCCGCTCGCGAGCCCGCAAAGCCCGCGCAGGACGAAGAGGATCCCTTCATCGATATCTTCAAGATCTTCAACAGCTAAGCTTACAAAATAATCAAGACCCGTTCACAGGAGCGCAATTCCCGTGAACGGGTCTTTCTTTACAAAAAAATCGGAATATCCAAAGATCTTTTTGTACAAATTTTTGAATGCTCGCTGCTTTAGTGGTAAAATATTCATTAATATGTATAGGTATACCCAAAAATATTACACAGGATTATAAAAGTAACGGTCAGCGTAACAGAAGTAATGTGATAATATAGAACAGAGAAAACTATGCACCCTCGGAAGGAGCAACATATATGAAGACGAAGGCAATGAAGGGAATAAGCCGCAGGATACTGACCCTGGCGCTTGCGCTCTTAATGGCGCTCAGCACCCTTAGCGGAGCCTTGAGCGTCAGTGCGCTCGCGGACGACGAG
>ONGN01000119.1 GCA_900317385.1 uncultured Eubacteriales bacterium | reverse complement strand
ACCTCTGCGCCGCTCCGAGCCTCGGCAGCAATACCATGCTCGCGATCTACGGTACCTACGTCTTCGTGATCGACAAGACCTCCGCCGAGATCCTCGGAGTCTTCGACTACAGCGAATATACGAGCGGAAGCTATTTCGTTGGCCTTGCGTATTATTCGCAGTATCCGCATCAGAAGTACGGCAATATTGACGTAGCCTTCCTGCTCGACGCGAACGGCACGCTTTATCAGGACGCTTTCGCACTGGATGAAGGAAAATATTACAACTTCGGCGGTGGCGAGGATCCCATCGGGACCATCGGCGAGGCCGTTGATATCAACTACTGGCAGTCTCTCTACTTCGACGGCGAGAGCCTCTACTGGAACCGCTTCAACGATGCCGACAACAAGGTCGAAGTGATCTGCGTAGGCGAAGGGAACTATAACCTCGGAGCCTTTGCAGACGGCGTATGGCCCGTAGCCGCCACCTATGAGTCCGGCAAGAATCCGACCAAGACCACCCCTGCAAGCCCCTCCGTGGTTATCGACTCCGATAAGATGGCTGCCGCCATGCCCGCCGAGAGCGTCGAGAAGATCGACTTTATCAAGGCTCCCACAGGCAAGCTCAACGGCGCCGAGATCGAGACCCGCGAGGTCGCTGACGACGCCGCGAGCGAGACCGTGACCATCAAGGTCACCGCCGACGAAGCCTCCAACAACGGCCTTATCGTCGTGAACTACGATGAGGACCTGACCTACGTTGCCGACTCCGTCGCCGCGAAGGTCGACCTCAGCTCCATCAAGGTCGACGAGGAGAACAGAACGATAACCGTCGGCTACGCCACTCTTGACAAGGTCGCGAAGGACGCTGTCGTCGCCACCCTCAAGTTCACGAGAAACACCGAGAACGAGGCGACCGTGACCGTCACCACAAAGGAAATCAACGAGACCTACGAGGCAGCAGATCCCGTGAAGATAACTCTCGATACCGTCCCCGTCGCCGGCGTCACCATTTCCACTGAGTCCCTCTCCGTCTACGTCGGAGATTCCGCGAACCTCACCGCAACTGTTCAGCCCGAGGACGCTATGAATAAGGATGTCGTCTGGTCTTCCGATTACGAGAGCATCGCCTCGGTCGATGAGAACGGCAAGGTAACCGGCGTCGCCGCAGGCACGGCGACTATAACCGTTACCACCGTTGACGGCGGATACACCGCTACCTGCAGTGTGACCGTAAGCGTTAAGCCCGTAACGCCTCCGACCCCGACCCCCGTACCGACCGATCCTACCGAGCCTACCGAGCCCGATGACCCCGATGACCCCGAGAACCCCGACGACGGAAAGAAGAAGTTCATCGACGTTACCGACGAGAGCGCCTATTATTACACGCCTGTTTACTGGGCCGTTGATAAGGGCATCACGAAGGGCAAGACCGCCGATACCTTCGATCCCAACGGCGACTGCACCAGAGCTCAGATCGTGACCTTCCTCTACAGAGCTATGGGCGAGCCCGAGGTCGACACGACCGAGAACCCGTTCACCGACGTCAAGGCCGGCAGCTACTATGAGAAGGCCGTCCTCTGGGCGCTTGCAAACGGCGTAACGAAGGGCACGAGCTTCACCACCTTCTCGCCGGACGCTAACTGCACCAGAGCTCAGATCGTGACCTTCCTCTACAGGGCGCTTGGCGAGCCCGAGGTCGATACGGCCGAGAACCCGTTCACCGACGTTAAGGCCGGCAGCTACTATGAGAAGGCTGTCCTTTGGGCAGTGGCAAACGGCGTGACGAAGGGCAAGACCACCACCACCTTCGACCCGACCGGCATCTGCACCAGAGGCCAGGCTGTGACCTTCCTCTATAGAGCCCTTGCCGAGTAATCTAAAGCAATAAAATAGCTCCCAAGCATTCCGCTTGGGAGCTATTTTTGCACCTAAAGCTCGTAGGGAGCGATGCCCACATCGCTCCGCAAAATATGATAAGCGCCGCATTATTCGCGGAGGCATGTGGGCATGTCTCCCTACGCTTCCGGCAACGGAATCTTTTCGTTTACTATCAGCTTTCCGATTGAGATAACGCTCTCCTCGTACCCGAGCTTGAGATCGAGCCTTCTCAGCCTTCGGTTTACGGCGAAGAGATAAACCCCGCCCTCACTGTCCTCGCAGTATTGCCTGATAACGCTTTTACCCCGTACGAGGAAGAGCCCGACGTCTCCGTCGCTTAATTCGGCGGTTTTCACGAAATAAGCTACCTCGCCCTTCCTGATATACGGACTGAGCTCCTGTCCCGTGAGCCGGACGGCAAAATCAGCTTCGACCTTGTTTACTATTTCGTTCATGCGCTGACCTCCTTTGATACACCGCAGTACATTATCCGATTTTCAAGCCAAGCTCGAAGGCGAGGAGCATTATCTTCGTTTTGTCGTCGAGCCGCGCGTCACCGCTGAGACTTCTCGGATCCCAGGTCGAATGGTCGAGATTATCCCCGGCGTAGAAAAACTGGAAAAACTCAGTCCCTCTGAAATCGCAGGCTGCCTGCATAGCGGCGCATTCCATCTCGACGCATATCGCGCCCTGCTCTTTTCTCCGGTTTACCTTTGACCGTGTCTCACGGTAGGGAGCGTCCGTTGTCCAGGTCATGCCCTCATCGAATGGGTAGCCGCATTCGCGGAGCACCGCCTTGAACTCGTCCCTGTATTTCCGGTTTACCTTGATCGTGTCGCTCGGCTCGGCGTAGTGATAGCTCGTTCCCTCGTCGCGCAATGCCTCCGTGGGAATGATGATCCCGCAGTCCTCAATAGACTTGTCCAGAACTCCGCAGTTACCCAGTAGTATCAGCCTTTTGCTCCCGATCGCCATCAGATCCTCGTACTCCGAAACGCAGAGCGGAGCCCCGACTCGCGACTGGAACATAGCAAACCGCTTGCCATTGTACTGAACCTCATAAACGGGGTTTTTGCCGACGGCGGAATTGAGCTCAGCGATAAGCTTTGCGTCGAATAGGGATAGAACGCTGTTAAAAAGCTGAAATGAGAAGCACGATACGGTCACTTCGGGGAAACCGTCAATCGGACGCACGGCCATCTCGGGATT
>ONGN01000121.1 GCA_900317385.1 uncultured Eubacteriales bacterium | reverse complement strand
ACGACTACGACGGGCTTGCCCTCGTACTCAAAGGTTTTGCCGTTTCTGAAATCACCGGCGGTAATGGTTGCCATATACTGTCCTCCTGAGAGTTATTTCATAAGTTACGGTTTATTTTAACGCATATTGCTGATATTTGCAAGAAAAATCTTGTAATAATCCTGAAAACTTTGAATTTTTCAGGCGAGTATCACCGTGAGCTCCTTCGGAAGAGCGCAGAGGTTTTCGTTTCCGCTCTCCGTTATATAGATGCAGTCCTCTATCCTCACTCCGAATTTGCCCGGAATGTAAATACCCGGCTCATCGCTTATCACGTTTCCGGCGCGCAGCACGTCATTAGACGCCATGGAGCAGTAGGGGCTCTCGTGAACGTCGATGCCGAGACCGTGAGAGAGCGAATGACTGAAGTATCCGTCGTAGCCCGCCTCGGCGATCATCCGCCTTGCGAGGCCGTCGAGCTCCTTGCCCGTCACTCCGGGCTTCGCCGCCTCGATAACGGCAAGCTGAGCCTTGAGCACGGTATCGTAGACCTTTTCCATCTCCGGAGTCGGCTCGCCGATGCACAGAGTGCGGGTGGTGTCCGAATTATATCCCGCGACCCTCGCGCCGAAGTCGATGGTCAAAAAGCCGTTTTTGAGCTTGCGCCCGTCGGGGTGCCCGTGCGGGCTCGAGGAGTGCTCCGCGTTTACGCTTATAGTGTCGAACGCCTTGTCGTCCGCCCCGTTTCTCAGCATAAGGCAGAAGAGCTCCGTCGCCACGTCGCGCTCCGACATATCGCGGCTTATCCTCGGAATTAGCTCAAGAAAGCTCTTTGACGCTACGGCCTGGGCGTTCTTTAGTAGCTCTATTTCCTCCGCGCTCTTTACGGCGCGAAGCTCGGTTACAAGCTTCTGGCCGGGCACGAGCTCCGCCGGAAGATGATCGGCATAGACCTTGTACTGCGCAAACGAGAGGGCGCCCTCCTCAAAGCCAAGCTTTTTTACGCCCGACTTCTTTAAAAACTCGCCCATCACCTCAAAGCTTTTCGCTCGGTTAGTCAGGCACTCAACGCGGGCTGTCTTTATCCTCGCCCGGGCCTCTTCGAAATACCTCGAGTCGATAAAGAGGACGGCCTCCTCTCCCGTTACGATGAGCTCGCCTGCCGACGATGGAAAGCCCGCCGCGTAAAAGCGGTTCTGCTCGCTCGTGATCAGAAGGGCGTCAAGCTCGCTCTCTCTGACTTTTTCGATTATTTTCGGGATGTTTTCGGTCATATATAGCTTCTCCTTTGCGGTTTATTGCTTTTTCACCGGGCGGCGGAACGGTATCTCAAGCCAGTACCTCCACCTGAGCCAGGGCCAGGTAAATTTAATCGGCTGAACGAGTATGCCGGTCACCTTTGCGCGGTTCGCGCAGAGCATATCGGTAAAGACCTGATCGCCGACGAGGGCGGTTTCTCTCTTACTGAAGCCCTCTTTCACGCAGGCGGCATCCACTCCGTCCGGCGAGGGCTTTTTTGCCCGCTTGATGTAGTCTACGCCGAGCTGGGCTGCGAAAATCTTTGGGCGGTCTCCCTTGTTGTTCGAGAGGATGAAGAGGGTTATGCCCGACTTCTTCATACCGTCCGTCCAGAGCTTGACCGCCTCTGTCGCCTCGTCAATCTTATAGGGCGATACGGTGTTGTCCACGTCGAGGATAAGAAAGCGTATGCCCTTCTCCTCAAGCTCCACGGGCCTTATATCCGTCAGCTTATCGTATTTCATTTTGGGCCTTAGAAGGCTCATGTCTCTCCTCCGTATACATTGATCTTGTTTGTTGATTTATCTGCGATAATCGCCGAGGCAAGGGCTCTGCCCTCCTCTGAGCTTGCTCCCGTTATCATCTTCGGGCTATACAGTATCTCAACGAGAGCCCAGTCGATCGGCGCGGGTTCGCCCTGATCGTTGTTCTCCTGATAAAATACGCTCTCATAGTAATCGTAAGTATCCTGCAACAGGCCGAGGGACTGGAGGCATTCCTCGTAGATTATCGAATCGCGCTCGAGCCTTGTCGGTATCTCGTCGGCTATAAGTACGACGGAATCGGTTATCGCGCCGAATCTGCCATCATCGTCGTAGCCCCACCATATGTTGGCATAGCCCCAGAAGTTTCCCACTGCGCTGTAAACGTACTTGGGGAAGTCGTACATACTGACGAAGTAGATATCCATATTGGTCTCATCCGCGCTTTCAGCCTCGGATATTCCCGGAAATCCCTCGATCTTGTTGAGCTTTTCGGCTAACGCCCTAACGGTGTCGAGGTCGCCCTCCTGCGGGTTGCCGTGGACCGTATACTTAAGCGGGACTGTCCAGCGGACGTTGTGATCCCTCGCCGTCCCGTACTCGCTCTGGTAGGCTACGCTCATAAAGTACGAAAGGACCTCGTCGTTCGTATAGTTTTCAAGCCACTGGGCGCCAGGCTGAGGCTCAGGCTCCGGCTCGGGCTCCGGCTCTGAATATGGCTCAAGCTCGAATTCAAGGCGCATATCCGGTATCGCGATACGGCAGATGAGAGCTGCGGCCTCAGACCGCTTAATATCGGAATCGGGTCTGAACGTTCCGTATTTATCGTTGCCCGTCAGTATCCCCGCGTTGTAAAGTGCGAGGATCTCGGCGCCGTACTCGTCGTCTGCCTGCACGTCGGGAAGGGACTCAACGCCGTTCAGCGCCTCATACTCCTCCCCCGGGAGAGCCCGGGAAAAGATATAAGCCATCTCGCGGCGAAGAGCGTAGTCCGTCTCTCTTCCGTCCATCCAGCCCTCGGGTATTATGCCCATATCCTCGGCGTAATCAACGTAGGTCTTATACCACGGGCTCGTCTTCTCAAAAATTTTCCCGTCTCCCTCGTATATCGAGCGGAGTCTGGCAGCTATGGTGACGGCT
>ONGN01000123.1:2755-4152 GCA_900317385.1 uncultured Eubacteriales bacterium | reverse complement strand
GAAATTCGCAGAACTAATAAAAAAGTCAAGATATTCTTATAGTTCGCATCATGATGAACATTTAGAAGGGGAGTATAATAAAGCGACCGTAAACAACTGGGATTACTTTGTGTCGGCAGTAAAATACAAAGATGAATTAATTCCTGTAGTTTTTAGTGTTAGATCCATTGACGAGGATGTTAGAGCGCAAGTATATTCAATAGCAGCAGGATTAGAAAACAACTTTGGAAAAAAAGTAGAAGCAGTTACTACCCACGAGGACGCAATCCGATATAAATCGGAAAGTCGCCGTTCGATTTATGGTAGAATGGCTGCTTCTAACAACGGGATAATATAACAGACTGTTAACTCTGTCAATACCCAAAAACATGGCGGCCGTTCTGCGATATCGAACGAAGAGTACTGGGAGACGAACGAGCTTAACGAGGAGCGGGACGCGATCAGGCAGGAGATACACGAAAAGGAAAGCGAGGAATACAACACGAAGCTTCTCCGCGAGGGCGGCGTCGAAGCTGTCACAAAGAACGCAGCCGAGATTCGGAAGCTTGAGAAGAAGCTCGCGGAGGCATACGGCGATAAAGAACGGAAGGTGAGGGCAGAGACGGTCGTAAAGCCCACGATCTCAAAGGCTGAGCTCAGACAGAACCTTATGAGGACGTTCTCGACGCTGTGAGCGACGCAACGGGCGCGGTAGGCCTCTATCCCGACCGCTACGCGCCGAAGACTATAGACGGGCATAAGCTAAGCTATGAGGAAAAGCGAGCGTATAAGAAGGCTTACGGCGACGCCTTTAAGGAGGCGATGGACGAGGCGGGAGATATGAGCGACCTCACGATAGAAGAAGTCACGGATATTCTTACGAACATCAACAACTACGCTCGCGGTACGGCTAAAGAGGCCGTAACAAATGGTTACACTTATAAACCAAGTGATAATAGCTACGTCAGAGGCTCAGAGGCGCTTGACAGCGCGGGTATACCTATCGCAGATTATTATACTTACTATAAGGACATCGGCGACATTAAGAAAAAATACGACACCACCGACGAGCGCAAAAAGAGAGTTATCGAATACATCAACGAGCACAAGACGCTGACGACCGAGCAGAAAAATTACCTCTGGCACGAAGCGGCGCACTTTGACAGCAAAAGCCCGTGGGAGAGCTGAAATTTACTGTGTAGTTTCTGTGTCGTAAAGCCTCCGAAAACGGCTTAAATCTTCCGAGATTTTCCGAGGCAAAAAACAAGAAAAACCCGCGTAATTACTGGGAAATCCAGCATTTACGCGGGTTTAACTGATGGCGGAGAAGGAGGGATTCGCCCGCCTGCGGGCGGGCCGCCTCGCGGGGAAAACACCCCACTGGGGTGTTTTCTTACACCGCTCGGTTCGAATCCCTC
>ONGN01000123.1:0-2729 GCA_900317385.1 uncultured Eubacteriales bacterium | reverse complement strand
TCGGTTCGAATCCCTCACGCAAACCCATCAAAAATAATCAGCCACCCCTTGCGGGATGACTGGTTATTTTTGGCGGAGAAGGAGGGATTCGAACCCTCGAACGGCTTTTGACCGTTACACGATTTCCAATCGTGCGCGCTCGACCGGGCTACGCGACTTCTCCATATGCCCCGTGAGTGTTCTCACTTATTCAATTAGAGCTTTGTTATTATATAGCGATATTCCGATAAAGTCAAGAATTATTTTTTGATTCCGAAAGCTCCTTTATTTTTTTGACGGCATCCTCTATAAGCAGAGCGGCAGAAAGGCTCGAGATCCCGGCAACGTAGGTGTCACAGCGGTTTACGGGTATCAGAACGCGGCTCGCCTTTGAGCTTCCGACGGCGGACGCCATTGCGGGCGTGACCTCGCCGAGCAGGGCGTCTGCAATAACGATGCCGATCGGTCCCGTGATAACGTCGGCGCTGCGGGCTCCGACGATTACGGCGTTTTCTCCCGTTGCGGCAAGGCAGTCGCCCGCCTTCAGCATATTTCCCGTGGCAATGCTGTTCGTGCCGACAGCGGTGATTTCCGCCTCGGGTATATCCTCTGATATCCTTTTCACGAGCTGACGGCCGAGATTTCCGCCCTGACCGTCGATGACAAGCACTTTCATTTCCGCACCCTCCGTTTTCTTCTGCTTCAATTCTAATATCGCGGGCGCATTTTGTCAATCCTCGACGTTTTCCCTTGCATTTTTCCGGCTTCTAAAGTATCATATTACTATCAATAATATTCGGAGGCGCAGCTATGCTTGAGAGAGTAAAATCGAGTTTTTACAAAACCTTCGGCCGCAGGGCAGAACACGTCTTTTCTGCTCCAGGCAGAACGGAGATCGGCGGTAACCACACGGATCACGAGCGCGGCAAGGTCATCGCAGGAGCAGTAAACCTCAGAACGGTCGCTGCCGTCGCTGAAAACGGAGAGAGGACGATCCGCATACTCTCGGAGGGTTACCCCGTCTGCGAGGTGAGCCTTGACAGGCTGACGCCCGACGAAAGCGAGTTCGGCACTACCGCATCCATTATCAGGGGTGTGGCAGCCGCGTTCCGCGACAGGGGCTGCGAGCTTCGGGGCTTCGACGCCTACGCCGCCTCGAACGTACTCTCGGGAAGTGGGCTTTCAAGCTCCGCTGCCTTCGAGGTGCTCATTGGCAACATAATAAACGGGCTTTTCTTCGGCGGGAAATGCGACCCCGTCGAGATAGCTCAGATCGGGCAGTACGCGGAAAACGTCTTCTTTGGCAAGCCCTGCGGCCTCATGGATCAGATGGCGTCCTCGGTGGGTAATATCGTATATATCGACTTTAACGATCCGGAAGCTCCCGCGGTAAAGAAGCTCGACTTCGACCTTGCCGCAGCGGGCTATAAACTCTGCATTATCGACACGGGCGCGGATCACGCCGCGCTGACGGACGAATACGCCGCCATAACGGACGAGATGAAGGCCGTCTCCGCAGTTTTCGGAAAGGGCGTTCTCCGCGAGGTGGACGAGGCGGAGTTTTACGGGAGAATAACCGAGGTGCGGAAGACCGCCGGCGACAGAGCCGCGCTTCGCGCTATGCATATTTTTGAGGAGAACAAGAGAGTGGAGCGCGAGGTGGAAGCTCTCGGACGCGGCGACTTTAATGAGTTTTTAAGCGTCGTAAACGAGTCCGGCAGGTCGAGCTGGCTTTATTTGCAGAACGTCGTTCCAACCGGGGCGACGGAGCACCAGGAGGTCGCCTTCGCCCTCGCCCTTGCCGCCCGCCTTCTCGGGAACAGGGGAGCGTCACGAGTCCACGGCGGCGGCTTTGCCGGAACGATACAGGCCTTCGTGCCGGACGATATGCTCGACGGTTTTAAGGCCGAGATGGAGCGGGTGCTCGGCGAGGGCCGCTGCCACGTCCTCTCAATAAGCCCGACGGGCGGGAATATGGATGAATAAGGCATACAAAAAGGGTACTGCACTGATCGCCTCAGTCCTTGCCTCCGCTATCCTCTTATCGGCCTGCACCCTTTTGAAAAAAGAGGAGCCGGTGCATGAGATCATCGTACCCCGCACCGCTTCAACCACAGCAGAGCCGGAACCCGAACCCGAGCCTGAGCCCGAGCCTTTGCCTTTGCCTGAGCCCGAACCTGAGCCGGAGCCTGAACCGGAAGCAGAGCCGGAGCCGGAACCTGAGCCCGAGCCGGTATACGTCAAACAAGAGGTTGACAGGGAGAAGATCGCCTCGACAGAAAAGAACAGGATGCACCTTTGGGGAGAGTTTACTGAGCCGCAGGAGGCTGTCCTTAGCTCTATCGAGGATATCCTGAAGGGATATAAAAAGCGGATCAGCGTTATCGCATATCCTATAGACGGAGAAAACGGCTTTTCGTATAACTCCGACATGGGCTTTTTTTCCGCCTGCACGATAAAGGCGGCCTACGTTTTTTCGCTCTGCCGCTACCTTGAGAGCGAGGACTACGATCTCTCAACGAAGCTTACTTATAAAGAGAAGCATTACCATGGGGGGTCCGGCACGATAAGGTACTCGGCCTTCGGCTCGCGCTATACCGTTGAGTATCTTATAACGCAGGCGCTGTCCATTAGCGACAACGTAGCCTACGTTATGCTTCTCGATTACTTCGGAAGAGACTTCCACAACGAATATATGGACGAGCTCGGCTGTGACGGCATGATAGACCTTCACAGCGTCCGCGCTGACG
>ONGN01000124.1 GCA_900317385.1 uncultured Eubacteriales bacterium | reverse complement strand
GGGCGAAAGCTCGTTATCGAGAGCGCGGTGAAAAAGGCTCTTTCTGAGGAGAGCCCGATGGACGTTATAAACCTTCGCCTCATCCCGGCGATAAACGCGGCGGGCGAGCTATTTGAGAGCGGAAAGTTCTTTCTCCCCCAGCTTATGGCGAGCGCGGAGACCGTAAAGCTCGGCTTCGACGCCGTCAAGAGCGCGGCGGCAAAGGGCTCAGTAAGCTCAAAGGGCAGCATTATCCTCGCCACCGTCAAGGGGGATATACACGATATCGGCAAGAATATCGTAAAGCTCCTGCTTAATAACTACGGCTACGAGGTCATCGACCTCGGCCGCGACGTGCCGCCAGAGGCAGTCGTCCGCGAGGCGAAGGACAGGGGCGTAAAGCTCGTCGGTCTCTCGGCGCTGATGACGACTACGGTTAAGGCGATGGAGGAGACCGTCCGCGCCCTGCGCGAGGCGGGCTGCGACTGCAAGATAATGGTCGGCGGCGCTGTGCTCACGAAGGAGTACGCGAAGATGGTCGGCGCCGACTTCTACGCCAAGGACGCCGCCGAATCCGCGAGGATAGCGGAAGAGGTATTTAAGAAAAGTTGATTTTGTCGTTAGGGGGGTAACTGATATGCTGCGTAAAATTATTGCCGCTGTGCTTATTTTTGCGATGTGTCTCGCGTTTGTATCCGGCTGCGCCGGAAATGGCGACGAGCCTCAGCCGGAGATTATCGAGCCCGAGCCGCAGGGGCAAGTTGAGCCAACGGAAAAACCGGAGGAAACCGAGCCCATGCCCGAGACCTCGCTTCCCCTAATTAAGAACGAGGGAAATAACTCGGTATCGTATCCGTACCTCGTATGCACCGATAACGCTACCTGGTATATATCCAAGGCGGATATGGAGCTTTTGGGCGAGAGTGAGTATCTTGCGGGGCTCGAGAGCATGCTCCCGCTCGTTGAGGCTGACTTTACTGACGCTCAGGCCGTATTTGAGGGATATCTCACGGATCCGGTGCCGCCTGTTGATATCTACACCGATTTTTCCGCCAAGACCGAGGTGGCTCAGAGCGGGCGTCCCGTCGGCGCGATTTACAGAATGAGCGACAGAAGGATATATCTTTACGGAAGCTGGGCGCAAGCCTCGTTTACCCTTTTGCACGAGTACACGCACTATCTCAGCATGACCTGCGCCGACCTTGGACTTAAAAGCGGCTTCTGGGCCGAGGGATTGGCCGATTACGTCGCCCACTTTCTTTGCGAAAACAGCCTTGTCCGCTCGATAAACTTTGGGCTCGACGAAAACGGAGTCGCGTTCTTTAAAGCTCACGGTCTCTGCGACGAGGAGGGCAATATTGAGCCGAAGAAGTATTACTACGGCGAGAGCGCCCAAATGCACCGGGCGGAAAACCTGGGTCAGCAGTATTTTGCCGTTTCCGGCTATACGATGACGCTGAGAGAGAGCCAGATGCAGCACCCGCTTATGAGCTCGGCCTCGTATTTCGAGGCGGCGACATTTATGGATTACCTCGTTGAGAACTACGGCAAGGACACGGTCTTTGCGCATCTCGACACGAGGCAGGAGGATTTCGAGAGCGTCTACGGGAAAGACTTTGAAACGCTCTTCCTCGAATGGGCGCAGTATGATTTGGAGCTTTGCGAGGCTCTCGGCATCAAGCTTGACTGAAAAGCGAATATAATAAAATCGGGAGGGGCGTACCCCTCCCGATTTTAACTGTAAACAAATGCCAAGCAGGAATATAAGCGGCCAAAAGGCTTTTGCCCTTTGCCTTCCCCTCGAGGGGAAGGTGGCACGGCGCAGCCGTGACGGATGAGGTGTAGGCACGACAGTGCCGTATAAGCCTTCCGGCAGTCTCACCGCCGCTCCGCGGCGGACACCTCATCAGTCACTTCGTGACAGCTTCCCCTCAAGGGGAAGCCTTTGGCAGCTTGACTTAACGGGTCGCGTCCTCAACGGAACGCTGCCTTTATAAAATTTCTATGTGTTTATTCTCCTCGGCGCTGTCCTCGATAACGTGGATGGCGGCGGCTCCGTAGCTTCCGAGGCTTTCCGCAAGCTCTTCGGCGTTTCGTATCTCGATCTCCGTATCCTCCGTTATATCGGTGAGGCAGTCGTGGAGTGCGTCGAGATTCATTCCGTAGTATTCGGGGAAGCCGAACGCCTTTTTGAGGGCGAGGTGCAGCTCATACCTGAGAGCTATTCCCGAAAAATCAAGCGTTATCCTTTTCATACTATTCCTCCCCGTATAATAGCTCGAAGGTCTCATAGTGATCTTCCGTATAATATATAAGGCCGTCGTTTGAGAACACTATGCGCTTAGCACCCCGCGATTTAGCGCCGAGGGTGTCGATATCGCACTCGGTGTAGTATCTGCCATTCTTGGTTGGCAGAAGCCCCTCGTAGTTTCCGAAGCGCCCGCCGCCTATGCACTTTCCCGGGGCGTAGGGCTCAAGATATCCGCCCGGCCAGCCGAGAGCTTCGGCCTCAGCCTTGGTAATAAAGTTTTGCGGGAGCTTCCCGTAAACGTGGATATATAGTGCCACGTCCTCCTTCGAGGTATACGTGCCGTCCTCGGCGATCGTCTCCTCAGGCTCGGGCTCGGGGTCGGTAATCAGCGGGATATCCTCAATCGCGT
>ONGN01000126.1 GCA_900317385.1 uncultured Eubacteriales bacterium | reverse complement strand
ACAGGAGCCACGAATGTATCCGCTTTGCCTTTTTTAGTGAAAGCGCGCTATCTAAGGACGTCGTTGAAAACATACTGGATAGGGTTCATGAAACCGTACAAGAAAGCAGAAACAAGCCGGACATCGGGATTAAATACTTCTTAAGCATTGAAGTATTCTATATTGTTCAAAACGTTGCGAGAGAAGTGTACGCTTCTTGGACTGAGGCAGAAATACCGGGAGAAAACGGTTTGCCTTACACAGTTTTTTCTGAGTTCTTTGAAGTTGAAAGCGCGGAGAACCGGCTTAGTACGCAGGATATTGAAATAATGATGAAAAGAGTTGGACTGCCTATGTTTTATGACAACGATGTATTAAGTGATCGAAGTATAAAGCCACATTTACCACCGTACTAATCTTTTGACAAAGCCTCCTGATTATGTAACACAAGGGGTGCGGTCCTTTTGTGTCGTGTTTGTTCGCAAAATGCGAACATAAAAGTACCGTCCCCTTGTGTCTTAGCTTGAATTATTTGCAAATAATAAAATAATCCTTGACAAAAGGCGCGGCGTCTGTTATATTATTTCGGTACAAAGAAGAAGGAAGGCTTTCCTCACCCTGCCGAATAGTCGCGCAGCGGTCAACACTGAATAAAAGGCCCGCTTGCGGCCTTATTGCGGTGCGTGGATACCTTCCGGTGTCTGCGCCATTTTTTTGGCTTTTATTTATTCTTGGAGGTGTTTTACGATCGCTACTTTGGACCATGAATTAAATGAGGAGATCCTTGATAATGAAGTTCGCCTCATTGGAGACGACGGGACCCAGCTCGGCATTATGAGCGCGGAAGCCGCGCTTGAGATAGCCACCGAAAAAGGGCTTGACCTCGTTAAGATCTCTCCGAACGCAGTACCCCCGGTCTGCCGTCTTATGGATTATGGCAAATACCGCTTCGAGCAGGCAAAGCGCGAGCGCGAGGCAAAGAAGAATCAGCGTATCATCGAGGTCAAGGAGATAAGAATGTCCCCCGGCATCGGCGATAATGACTTCAACACCAAGCTGCGCAACGGCTCAAAGTTCCTTCAGGACGGAGACAGGCTCAAGGTAACCATCAGGTTCCGCGGCCGTGAGATGGCTCACACCTCGATCGGTGAGGAGCTGCTCAACAGGTTTGCCGATGGCTGCGCGGAATTTGCGTCCATGGATAAGGCTCCAAAGCTCGAGGGCAGGAATATGAGCATATTCCTCTCCCCCAAATCCTCCAAGTAACAGGACAGCTAAGTACACCAAGGCCGCTATGCGGCAATTAAATTTCGGAAGGAGAACTAAAGATGCCTAAGATCAAGACCCACAGCGGGGCAAAGAAGAGATTCAATCTCACCAAGACCGGCAAGGTAAAGCGCGCACACGCTTTCAAGAGCCACCTTCTTAACGGACACGGAAAAACTCCCAAGCGCAAGAGAGGCCTCCGCAAGGGTGCCTATGCCGATAAGACCAACGAGTCGGCGATCAAGCGTATGATTCTGTATAAATAAGGAGGACTCTTAAAATGGCAAGAATTAAGGGCGCGATGATGACGCGCAAGAGAAGAAACAAGACTCTTAAGCTCGCTAAGGGCTATTGGGGAGCCAAGTCGAAGCATTACAAGATGGCTAACCAGGCCGTTATGAAGAGCCTCACCTATGCTTACGTCGGCCGCAAGGCGAAGAAGCGCGACTTCCGCAAGCTTTGGATCACCCGTATCTCCGCAGGCTGCAAGGCTAACGGCATGAACTACTCCACCTTTATGCACGGCCTCAAGCTCGCCGGCGTCGATATGAACCGCAAGATGCTCTCCGAGATGGCTATCCATTCTCCCGAGGCCTTCACTCAGCTCACTGAGATCGCGAAGGCTGCTCTTTGATCCACGCAAAATAAATGCACAAGGTTTCTTGATTTAGAAGCCTTGTGCTTTTTTTATTTTCTGAACACGAGGTAGTACCACATACCGAACGCCTCGCGGATATAGTAGTTCGCTGTCAGCACCGGGTAGCCGTTGAAGCCCGCGGCTCCCGTCACGTTTTCGAAGCCCGCCAGCGTCGCGTAGAGCTTTCCGCGGGCGAGGTGATATCCCTCGCTCACGACGCAGATCTTACCCGAGAAATCCGGTTCGCGTTCGAGGATCACGGCGCGGGAAAACTCGAGGTTTTCCCGTGTGCTTGTCGCCTTATCCTCCATGATGAGCCTATCCTCGGAAACGCCCCTTGAGCTGAGCCAGTCGTACATACATCTCGCTTCGCTCACGTTCTCGCCCCTGCCCTGCCCGCCGGAGAGTATCAGAACGGTTTCCGGGTTTTCGTTCGCGTACTGCAGCGCCGCCTTCATACGGGCGTAAAGCGAGGCGGACGGGGTATTTCCCCGCACTCCCGCGCCGAGGACGATGGCGTAATCCGCTCCCGAATTATCCCCGGTATCCGCCTCCGATGCGATCATGGCGACCGTTACGGTGAGGCGCCTTCTCATGCTTTTTCGCAAGCAGCTTCATGAGCAAAAAGAAGATAGCGGCTGCGGATATCCCGAGGAACATAAAACCGATCACGTTATAGCCCATACGAATGCCGATAAAGGCCGTTCCGATCGTGCCGGATATTAGGGCGGTCAGAATATATCCGATGTATTTTCTCAATTTGCAAAACCCTCCCATTCCATATACTTCTCCGAAAGCTGATTGTGGAGAGCGTCCCACTCGATCCCGAGCTCTATAAGCTTCTCGTAGTCCGAAGCGTTCTCCTCCTGAGCCTTCTCGTTTTCATCGAGCTTTTTCTCGATATCCGCTATCTCCCGCTCAAGCCTCGCAAGCTGCTTTTCCTTCGTAAACTGCGAGGTGCGCTTTTCCTTCTGCGGCTTCAGGGCGGGCTCCTCCTTCGCCTTTTTCAGAGCGGGAGAAGCCTCTCTCTCCTTCATTTCAAGGTAGCGCTCGTAGCCGCACTGATAGTCGAAGAGCTTGCCGTCCCTCAGTTCCCAGATACGGGTGGCGAATTTGGATATAAAGTACCTGTCGTGCGAGACGAATAAAAGCGCCTCGCCGTAATCGGAGAGGGCGTCCTCCACCCACTCCCTCATCGCGATATCAAGGTGGTTCGTCGGCTCGTCAAGGATGAGGAGATTGAGATTGGAGCGCATTATTATGGCGAGCTTGAGCCTTGATTTCTCGCCGCCCGAGAGTTGGGACACCTTCGTGAAAACGTCGTCGCCGCGGAACATATAGGCGCCGAGCCTGTCCCTCGCGTCGCCCATCTGAAGCTTTGCCTCGTACATCATCGTTTCAAGAACTGTAAGGTTTTCGTCCTGAAAGCTGACTATCTGCGGAAGATAAGCAGTTTTGACGGCGGGGCCGAGGCGGATAAGTCCCTCGTCCGGGCTCTCCTCATTCATAATAAGCTTAATAAACGTCGACTTGCCCGTTCCGTTATCGCCGATAAGGGCGACTCGCTCGCCGCCGCGCATCAGAAGGTCGACGCCCGAAAATAGTTTCCTGTCTCCGAAGGATTTCGCCGCGTTTTTAACGAGGAGCACCTCGTCTGCGCGGAACTCGGTCTCCGAAAACCGCGCCTTCATCCGCTCCTCAGTCTGCGGCTTATCCACCGTTTCCATTTTTTCTATACGCTTTTCAATGGAGAAGGCGCGCTTATGGAGCTTGTCGTTGCCCATGAACGCCCAGAGGTGCAGATCGTCGGCCGCCTTGCGGAGCTGGGCTATCTTTGACTGCTCCTTTTCATACTGCTTCAGCTTCTCCTGATAGCGGCGGCGCTTCTCCTCAACGTAAAATGAATAGCTGCCGGGGTAGAATTCCGCTCTGCCGCCCGTGATCTCTATTATGCGCGATACAGCCCTGTCCAAAAACCAGCGGTCGTGCGATATTGCGAGCACGGTGCCGCGAAAATGTGAGATGTAGTTTTCAAGCCAGGCGACGGCGCTCATATCAAGGTGGTTCGTAGGCTCGTCCAACAGCAGGATATCGGTATCCTCAAGTATAAGGCGGGCGAGATTCATTCGCGTTCTCTCGCCGCCCGAGAGCTCGGAAAAGAGCTGGTCTCGCTGCGCTCTCGGGATCCCGAGGCCGTTTGCCACGGTGTCGCGCAGCCTTTCAAGCTCATAGCCGCCGAGGCGGTCAAACTCGTGGGAGAGGAAATCGTACCTCTTCATCGTGGGCTCTGAGACGTCGCCGGAGGACATTTTTTCCTCAAGCTCGCGCATCTCCCCGCCTATCGCGAAAACGCGCTCGTGCGCCGTTTTAAGCACGTCCTCCGCCGTCATATCCTCCGGATAGTTCGGGATCTGGCTGAGAACGCCGACCCGCTTGTTCTTCTGGATTATGACCCCGCCGTCGTCCGGCGTTATCTCGCCGGTGATGATGCGGAAAAGCGTGGTCTTTCCGGCTCCGTTGCGTCCGAGTATGCCGACGTGCTCCCCCTCGAATATCTCAAAGGAGAGGCCGTCGAGCACGTTATCGCCTACCTCGAAGCCGTGCCTTAAATTCTGTACGGAAATGTCAGTCATAATTATGACCATTCCTTTCGCTGTAGTTCAAGGCACAAAATGACCATCAAATGGAATGGTCATAAATGCCGTGTTTTTCGGTTGCCGCGCAGCGGCGAGAAAAACGGCTTCAATTTCAAATAAGGTTGAAACTTGTTTCAACCTTATTCTCCGGATATAAAAACGGGCGGGCAAAGAATGCCCGCCCGTAAGAGCTATTACCTGATTATTACTCAGCTTCCTCTTCCTCGTCCTCAGCGGAAAGGTCGAGCTCAAGAGTCTCGCCGCATTCGGGGCACTCGATGACTCCGGCGTCAAGATCCTCGTTCTCAAGAAGGAACTCCTCGCCGCAGGCGGGGCAGACTACGGAATAATCGTATCCGTCGTCCTCGTCATCGTAGTCCTCATCCTCATCGTAATCGTCGTCGTCATCGTCGTAGTCGTCGTAAACGTACTCCTCGACCTCTTCAAGATCGTCGGAAACTGCGTCAAGTCCGGCTTCGAGCTCATCGACGTGGTTCTCAACGTCGTCAAGGCCGAGAGCGAGGTCCTCGAGCACGTCGGCGA
>ONGN01000128.1 GCA_900317385.1 uncultured Eubacteriales bacterium | reverse complement strand
GAGGTCGCTATAAGCTCCATATCGTCCTCGTCACCGGGGAAGCTGCGGGCGCTCTTGCCGCCGTCAAGGTGCTCCTTCAGCGCCTCGAAGACCTCGACCTCGCGGCGGAGCTTTTTATCGCCGGATTTCGCCGCCTTCTGAGCCTTGTCGAGCCTGCGCTCCACCATCTCGAGGTCTGCCATAATGAGCTCGAGGTCGATGATGTCGATATCGCGTAATGGATCGCAGCCGCCCTCGACGTGGATGACGTTGTCGTCGTCAAAGCAGCGGACGACGTGGACGATGGCGTCCGTCCGGCGGATATTCTCCAAGAACTTGTTGCCGAGACCCTCGCCCTTCGAGGCGCCCTTGACGAGGCCGGCGATATCGACAAACTCGATAACGGCGGGCGTCTTCTTCTTCGGCTTATAAAAATCGGCGAGCCAGTCGAGGCGGCTGTCCGGCACGGAGACGACGCCGACGTTCGGCTCTATCGTGCAGAACGGGTAGTTCGCGCTCTCGGCTCCCGCGTTAGTGATGGCGTTAAAAAGGGTCGACTTCCCGACGTTAGGAAGCCCCACTATGCCCAGCTTCATATTTACATATCCTTTCGGCTTGATTTCAAATTACTATTATATAATAACCTCCCTAAAAGTTCAAGACGGGGCGGCAGAAAAATCCGGCCGGCTGAATTGCCGTCCGGATTTTGTATTTACGCCCTTTTGAGCGCTTTTATGAGCTCGCCGAGTTTCGGGCGGGTGCCGTAGAGGAGAACGCCGACCCTGTAGATCTTCGCGGCGAGAACTCCTATTACAACAACGCCGGCGACTAAAAGGCCGATGCTGAGGGCTATTTCCCAGAAGGGGACGGTGCTCATCGCTATCCTTGCGAACATCGCCATCGGGCTCGTGAGCGGGAAGAAGGAGAGTATCTTCATAGCCGCGTTATCCACGCTGCCGGAGGAGAGTGAGAAAATGACGACCATATATACGACGATGAACGCCATATTGATAGGCATCGAGGCTGTTCCCACGTCCTCGGTCTTCGAGACCGTGGAGCCCACGGCTCCGTAAAGGAAGGCGTAGATGAAAAAGCCAAGCACGAAGAAAACGAGCATATAGACGAGGAGAGAGCCGGGTATCGCGAAGAGGCTCTCGATGAGCTCAGAGCCCGCCCAGTAGCTCTTGTTGACGCCGTAAAACAGCACGGCCGAGCCGAAGATGGCCGCAATCTGACCGAGCCCCGCGAGGCCGCAGGCGAGCACCTTGCCGAACATCATGCTGATCGGGTTCGCGCTCGTTATGAGAAGTTCCATGGCGCGGTTCGACTTCTCCGCCGCGACGCCGGAGGCGACGAGCTGGCCGTAGAGCATTATCACCATATAGAGGACGATGACCATTATGTAGGTATAGAGGAAGTTCATCGTCTTGTCCTCGCCTATGCTCACGGTCTCGCCCGTTACCTCGCGGGTCATGATCTCCGCGATCGTGTCCTTAGGCACGCCCGCGGCGGCAAAGGAGGAGGCGCGGTAGACCTGAGTCAGAAGCTCGGCGGCGATCGCCCCGTTTGAGTCCGTCATGGATATGTTTTTAACGTAGTACTTATACGCGGTGAGGCCTTCGACGAAAAAGCCGCACTCCGCCGCGCCCGCCTTTACGGCGTCGGCAATATCGCCCTCCGCCGCCTTCACCTCGTAGTTCGGGAAGGCCTCTGAAAACATGGGTATAACGGCCGCCTGGAGCTCCGGAACGTCGGCGCTGACCAGCATGACCGGCCTGTCGCCCGTATCCTCGGTCTCTTCCGATTTGAAGAGAGCAGTAATACGCGGGAACGAGAGAGCTATCGCGATTGCCGCGACGAAGAAGAGAGTTACGCCGACGAAAATGCGGTTTTTCAGGAAATTTCCCAGCTCAAAGCTCAGTATGGTCTTAAACCTTTTCATTTTCCGCGTCCTCCTTTACGTATTTTACGAAAATGTCGTTGAGGCTCGGCTCGTAAACGCTTATCGAATCCGGCTCAAATGCGGCGAGCTTTTCGGTGAGAGCGCGGCGCTCCTCCGAGGTTTTGAAGCGGAGTATGGCGTCGCCCTTCTCGCCGACCCTGCCGCCGAGCTTTTCGGCTATCTCGGCTGCGTTCACAGCCTTGACGATGAGTCTGTCCTTCTGCTCTCCGCGCTTTATCTCCTCGAGATCGCCGGAGAGGACGGCGCTTCCGCCGTTCAGTATGCAGATCGAGTCGCAGAACTCCATCGGGATCGTGCGCGAGGGCGGTTATGAGCTGTATCTTCTGCTGGTTGCCCTTTGAAAGAGTTTCAAGCTTTTTGTTCCTGTACTCCGTCATCTCAAGGCGGGCAAGCCATTTATCGACGCTCTTTATAGCGTCCGCCTTCGACATGCCCTTCAGCATTGCGAAATAAGTGAGCTGGTCGATTATCTTCTTTTTCGGATAGAGGCCGCGCTCCTCCGGAAGATAGCCTATGCCTATGCGGTCGTAGTCTATCGGCTCCCCGTCCACGAGCACCCTGCCCGAGTCGGCGGGGAACACGCCCATAAGTATCCTTATCGTCGTAGTCTTTCCGGCTCCGTTGCGGCCGAGAAGACCGAAGGCCTCACCGCTCTTAGCCGTAAACGAAAAGCCGCGCAGGACTTCCTTTTCACCGAAGCTCTTTTTAAGCTCCTCAATTCTAAGCTCCATTTTGCCACCTTCTTATTTATTCATTCCCAGAATAGCTCGTCAAGAGTTTTTCCAAGGGTTTTGCATATCGCCACGCAGAGATTTATCGTGGGGTTGTAGTCGCCCTTCTCTATCGCGCTCACGGTCTGGCGGCTGACCCCGACCCTGTCCGCAAGCTCCTGCTGGCTGAGGTCGAGGGCGGCTCGCGCTGCCTTCAGCTTAAGATTTTTCATTCGTCCTCGCTCTCTTTCCGGCTCTTAATAAGCTTTATTGCGAGGGCCGCGAGGACGGCGATGAAAAACGCGCAGGATACTATCGGCATGGCGCTTGAGGAGATCACTCCATCCTCGCGCAATAGCGTGCCGTCTATTATGTTGTCGGCTATCGTAAAGCTCTGAGCGATTATCGAGACGACGATTACTATAACTAATAACGCAGGCTTCATTTTCTCGGAAACCGCAAAAAAGGCGTCGTTCATAATGCAGTTAACGACAAAGGCGCCGACGCCGACGAGAAGAACGAAAAATACGGCGACACTGTCCTCGGCAAGCTGCCTTTTAAGCAGGGCCGAAGCTATGCCGTAAACCGCGCCCGCGCCGAGCGAGGTAAAAAAGCCGATCTGATAGGCTTTTCCCCGGACCAACACCTGGCGCTCGTCATATTCTCCCCTCGACTTTTTTGCAAAGGCGAGTATCACA
>ONGN01000129.1 GCA_900317385.1 uncultured Eubacteriales bacterium | reverse complement strand
TGGCGGAACGGTGACGATTGCCGGCGGCACGGTCACGGCGACAGCTGGCGAGTATGATTTCAATTGGGGCGGCGAGGCCCCCCAGACCATCGGCCACGGACAGGACGCCACCACCTCCGGCAGCCTCTCCCTCAGCTTCTTTATCTCCTCAAGGCTGAGCTCGCGGGCAAGGACTATCCTTTTCGCGCCCATCGAGCGGTAGACCATAGCGGCGGCGTAGTTCATCGTGTTCGCCTGGGTGCTTACGTGCGCCTCAAGCTCGGGTGCCGCCTCTCGAAATACGGAGAGCACGCCGATATCGGATATTATCGCCGCGTCCGCTCCGACGTCCCTTAAAAATCTCGCGTAATCGGCGCACTCGGCTATCTCGTCGTTAAATGCGAAGGAGTTTACCGTAACGTAGACCTTTTTCCCTTTTGAATGGGCAAAGCTCACCGCTTTTTCAAGCCTTTCGTCGTCGAACGCCGCCCTTGAAGCGCGGAGCTGCAGAAGCCGCCCGCCGAGGTACACGGCGTCTGCGCCGAAGTTTATCGCGGCCTCAAGGCATTCCTCGTCGCCCGCGGGGGCGAGAAGCTCAGGCTTCGGCGTCTTCAGGCTCATATTCTTCCTCTGCTTCCTCAAAATCCGTGTTAACGTAGGTCATAAATCTGTAGAAAAGGCCCTCGTGCTCGCGAAGTTCTCCCTCGTCCTCAACTCTCCAGTTTTCAAGCTCGTCGAGATTCGGGAACCAGACGTCGCAGTCGGGCGAGGTGTAGATCATAGTTATATACGCCCTCCTGCAGTAAGGCAGGAAAAGCCTGTATATTGACGCGCCGCCGATGACGAAGGTCTCCTCGTCCTCTCTCACAAGGCTCATAGCCTCGTCAAAGCTGTGCGCGACCTCGGCGCCCTCGGCCTCGAAGTCCGGTATTATGGAAAGCACGATATTGCGCCGGTTCTTGAGCGGCTTTCCTCCGGGAAAATCGGCCATCGTCCTGTCGCCGACTATGACGGTCGAGCGGCCCGTGACGCGGCGGAAATGCTTCCTGTCCTCGGGAACGACTACTGGCTGAGTGCCGTTTTTCCCAATGCCCCAGTTTTCATATACAGCAACGATAAGGTCCATTTTAATCTCCATTCTGCCGCTTTGCGTCAGCACAAAAAGCTATAAAAATCCATCAAGCGGCTGATGGAGATTCTGGCATGTGCCGCGGTTGCCGCTTTGCGGCGAGCGGCACGCCTTATTATCAAATGATAGTGTGATTTTTCACACTATTCCTCCGGTTTATATTGCGACGGGGATCGTGTCGGTAAACTCCGAGTATTTATAGCCCTCGACCTTGAAGCTGTCGCGGGTGAAGGCGTAAAAGTCCGTGACCTCGGGGTCTACGGTGAACTTCGGCGCCTCAAGCGGCTCGTTTCTCAGTATCTTCTTAACGAGAGCCACGTGGCGGTCGTAAATATGCGCGTCCGCGATAACGTGAACGAGCTCGCCGACCTTAAGCCCCGCCACCTGCGCCATCATGTGCACGAGGACGGCGTACTGAACGACGTTCCAGTTCGAGGCGGTCAGCATATCCTGAGAGCGCTGGTTCAGGATAGCGTTCAGCTTGTCCCCGCTCACGTTGAAGGTGACAGAATAGGCGCAGGGGTAGAGCCCCATCTCGTGCAGATCCTCGAAGTTGTAGAGGTTCGTGAGTATCCTGCGGCTCGCGGGGTTATGCTTGAGGTCGTATATCACGCGGTCGACCTGGTCAAATTCCCCCTCGGGGTACTTGTGCTTGATGCCGAGCTGGTAGCCGTAAGCCTTGCCTATCGAGCCGTTCTCGTCCGCCCAGCTGTCCCAAATGTGTCCCTTGAGGTCCTTTATGTTGTTCGACTTCTTCTGCCAGATCCAAAGAAGCTCGTCGACCGCGCTCTTCCAGTAGGTCCTGCGGAGAGTGAGTATCGGGAACTCCTTGGAGAGGTCGTAGCGATTTACTATACCGAACTTTTTGATCGTGTGCGCCGGAGACCCGTCCGCCCAGCGCGGTCTGACTTCAAAGTTGGTGTCCCATACCCCGGTGGACAGTATGTCGCGGCAGTTGGAGATAAATATCCTGTCAGCCATGCTCATGTCAAAAAGACCCCCTATAGTATAATCATTGACATTTTACTACATCATATAGGGTTTGTCACTATTTTTTCACGGGCAAAGCGAAAATTTCTTTACATTTTTGATTTTTTAGTGTATATTGTTATTTGCGCTCAGCGCATAAGTGAATTTGGACAGGTATCGAAGTGGTTATAACGGCCCTGACTCGA
>ONGN01000131.1 GCA_900317385.1 uncultured Eubacteriales bacterium | reverse complement strand
ACCCCGGAGAGCGCGGAGATAGTGGAGCGCCATCTTGAAAAGAGCGGGATTGAGCTTCTCTTGGGCGACACGGCTGATTCCTTCGGCGGAAACTCAGCCTATATGAGAAGCGGCAGAACGGTGGAATTTGATATACTCGTCCTCGCCGTCGGCGTCAGGGCGAATACCGCCCTCGTGAAGGCCGTTGGCGGAGAGGTCAACCGGGGCATACTGATAAACGGGAAGATGGAGACCTCGATCCCCGGCGTTTTTTCCGCAGGCGACTGCGCGGAATTTAAATCCGGCGTCCTCGCCATCCTGCCCGCCGCCCATATCGGCGGCTTCACGGCTGGGGTCAATATGGCGGGCGGCTCTGAATGCTACGCAGACCCCGTCAAGATGAATTCGATAGGTCTTTTCGGCCTTCATATCATGACGGCGGGGCTTTACGAGGGCGAGGCTTTAGGAGACCCGGACCGGCGATTTTTCGTTAAGGACGGATATCTCTCCGGCTTCATTCTCATAGGCGGGGTGGAAAAGGCGGGAATCTACACTTCGCTTATGCGCGATAAGACCCCGCTTGATACGATTGATTTTGATGCGGTAATGCGTTCGCCCTCGCTCCTGCCCTTTGGCAGGGAGTACAGGAAAGAAAAGTTAGGAGGCGCGGTATGATGACTTTAATCAGCGCGAAGGGTCTCGATTTTCGGGCGCTCAGCGATAAAATTAGGAGCGTTCCCGGCGATATCGCCGTAACGGACTGCCTCGGTCAGAGATTCATCGGCGCGGGCCAGTCCGGCAGGAGGATAGAAATACACGGGGTTCCGGGCAACGCGCTCGGCGCCTATCTTAACGGGGCTGATATCGAGGTTTTCGGCTCGGCTCAGGATGCCGTGGGCGATACGATGAACGCAGGGGACGTTATAATCCACGGGAATATAGGCGATACGGCGGGCTACGCCATGCGCGGCGGCCGAATATTCGTAGAGGGCAGCGCCGGGTACAGGGCGGGAATACATATGAAGAGCTACCGCGACAGGATGCCCGTCCTCGTTATCGGCGGCTCTGCCGGGAGCTTTCTGGGCGAATACCAGGCAGGCGGGATAATAATAGTCCTCGGCCTCGGCGGAAAAGCCCCGATAGTCTCGAACTTCCCCTGCACGGGTATGCACGGCGGCAAGCTCTTTATCCGCTCCCGCTGCGAGGACGTTCTTTTCCCGCAGCAGGTCAGGGCGCGGGAGGCGACGAGAGAGGACCTGCGCGAGATAGAGCCGCACCTCGGCGAATTCTGCGCCCGCTTCGGCGGCAGCCTCGAGGAGCTTTTAGCTTCGCCCTACACGGTGGTAACGCCGGACACCAAAAACCCGTATAAGCAGATGTACGTTCAAAATTAGCGCAAAAAAGCGAGCCCCGACTTTAAAAACCGGGGCTCGCGCCTTCTCTCAAGTTTTACTTTTCCATCGCCGCGCCGACGAACCCGAGGAAGAGGGGATGCGGCTTATTCGGCCTTGACTTAAATTCCGGGTGGTACTGAACGCCGACGAAGAACGGGTGATCCCCGACCTCTACGGTCTCCACGAGGCTTTCGTCCGGGCTCGTTCCGGATATTACGAGGCCCGAGCTCTGAAGGGCGTCACGAAATTCGTTATTGAACTCATAGCGGTGGCGGTGCCTCTCGCTGATGAGCCCGGTTTTATAGCACTCCTCCATCTTAGTACCCGGCGCAATGCGGCAGGGATAGGCGCCGAGCCTCAGCGTGCCGCCCTTCGCGGTCTCGTCGCTCTGATCGGGCAGGAAGTCTATCACCTTATGCGCTGAATCGGGGTCAAATTCGCCCGAGTTAGCGTCCGCAAAGCCGCAGACGTGGCGCGCAAACTCGATAACGGCTATCTGCATTCCAAGGCAGAGACCGAGGTAGGGAACGCCATTCTCCCTTGCGTACCGGGCGGCGGTTATCATACCCTCTATGCCCCTTGCGCCGAAACCGCCGGGAACGAGGATGCCCGCACAGGGTGAGAGCAGGTCTTCCGCCGCCTCGTCAGTGACCTTTTCGCTGTCTATCCACCTGATATCCACCTCGGCCCCGAGGGCGCAGCCGGCGTGGCGAAGCGCCTCCGCTACGGAGAGATAGGCGTCGTGCAGCTCGGTATATTTCCCGACAAGGCCGATCGTCACCTTCTTTTTCGGGGCTCGGACGCGCTCCACCATCTCCGCCCACTCGGCAAGGT
>ONGN01000132.1 GCA_900317385.1 uncultured Eubacteriales bacterium | reverse complement strand
GCATACAGCCGTGAACACCGCCCCGATCCCGAGCGAGATGAGGGCGTTCAGCGAAAAGCAGCGGTTCGCCTCAGCCTCGTCCTTCGCGCCGAGGTACTGAGAAATCATGATCCCCGCCACGCTGACGACGGCGCCGATAACGACCCCGTAGAGCGTGCTGAGCTTTCCGGCTATGCCGACTGCCGCCACGCTGACGCTTCCGAGCGAGCCGACCATCACCTGATCGACGATAGAAAACGAGGCCTGGAGCATACACTGAAGCGCCACAGGAGGAACGGCTATTTTGAAAACCTGGCTTAAAAATGAGTCTTTGCGCATAATAAAATCTCCCCGAAATTGCTTTCAGGGAGATAATAAGCCGAAATCCGCAATAAAACAATAGGTTAATCGCGTAACCTGCAACAAAAAACAACGCAGAATATTTGTGCGATCCGACGGCGGGAGCCCGTCCCTTACCGCGCAAAGCGGGATTCCACCCGTCCGTAAGGACGGACTTAATTGAAAAAAGCACTGCGAAAGCAGTGCTTTTTTCATGGAGCTGCTACCCAGATTCGAACTGGGGACCTCATCCTTACCAAGGATGCGCTCTACCTACTGAGCTATAGCAGCATATGGCGACCGAGAAGGGGCTCGAACCCTCGACCTCCAGCGTGACAGGCTGGCGTTCTAACCAACTGAACTACTCGGCCGTATGCTGATGCTGGACTTGCCGATCACGGCGCCTAATTAATATACAGCATAGCGCGGGAATTGTCAAGCAGTAATTTTTATTTTTTTCGCGCTTCATAATAACCGTCAAAACCGATAAAAATATCTTTATTTTTGACGGGGTATAGTATATAATGTATTGATAGAGAGAATTTACGCGTTTTGCGGCGCATATTTATTAAGAAGTGGAGAATATGGTAAAAGAGGTCAATCCGAATATCCACGTCAACGAGAGAGACTATCCCGTCACTGAGCACAAGTGCGCAGACCCCGAAAAGGCGAAGCTTCTCAAAAAGCTCGCCGTAATGATAACGGACAATATACCGCGAAAATTGCCCGGCGGTATGAAGGAAAACCATATGGATTTCTGGATACTCGACCGCATGCTTACGAAGGACGAGGTAAAGTTTATGCTCTCCTTCAAAAAGCGCAGGGTGGGGAAGACAACGAAGGAGCTCGCCGAGCTTAACGGTATGACCGAGGAGGAGGCTCAGAAAGTTATCGACCACCTTCTCTGGATCGGCATACTCGAGCAGAACAGGGATAACGCCGATCAGCATATCCAGTACTGGGTGCCGAAGTGGGTCGTAGGAAGCGGCGAATATATGGTCGAACACCCGACCCTGCCCGATGAGCACCCCGAGGTCGCGACTATGTTCAACCTCGCCCCGCAGGAGCCGCTTGAGCTCGCGGCAAAGCTCGTTCCCGAGGGGGGAGCGGGCATCGGAATGCACGTTATCCCGGTTGAAAAGGCGATACCGGTCGAGACCGTCTCCGTATCTCAGGAGCACCTTTCGCACTGGCTCAATAAATACGATAAGTTCTGCACCATGGTCTGCGCCTGCCGCAAGGCTCAGCGCATCAGGGGCGAAGGCGTCGGCGATATCGAGGGGCAGATGTGCATCGGCGTCGGCGATATTGCGGAATTTCTCGTTGAGAGCGGGAAGGACGCGCACTACGTCACCCGCGAAGAGGTGATGGAGATCATCGAGCGCGCCGAGCGCAAGGGTTACGTCCACCAGATAACGAACCTCGACGGGCCGAACAGGATAGTCGGCATTTGCAACTGCTCCGCCGGAAGCTGCTACGGGCTCAGAACGAGCCAGCTTTTCAACACGCCGAATATGTCACGCAGCGCCTACCGCGCCCACGTGGACGCATCAAAATGCGTCGCCTGCGGAAAATGCGTTGAGGTCTGTCCTGCAGGAGCCGCGAGGCTTGGGCAGAAGCTGTGCAAAAAGGACGGGACGAAGGTCAAATACCCGATGCGCGACCTGCCCATCGACCACGTTTGGGGCGAAAAGCGCTGGGATAAGAACTACCGCGATACCAACAAGCTGAATTGCTACGATACTGGCACCTCACCGTGCAAGACAGCCTGCCCCGCGCATATCGCCGTTCAGGGCTACATAAGGATGGCGGCCGAGGGGAGATATGAGGACGCCGTTCGCCTGATAAGGCAGGATAACCCGTTCCCCGCCGTCTGCGGCGCCGTCTGCAACAGGCGCTGCGAGGACCGCTGCACGAGGGGCACGATAGATAAGCCCGTGGCGATAGACGAGATAAAGAAATTCCTCGCCCAATGGGAGCTTGAGAACCCCCTCGATTTTAAAGTCATCTGTGAAAACGGCGAGGGCAATCAGTGGGACGATTACAAGATAGCCGTAATCGGCTCCGGCCCCGCCGGACTTACGGCGGCCTACTATCTCCGCACCGAGGGTTACCCCGTGACCGTTTTCGAGAAGGAAGCGAAACCCGGCGGAATGCT
>ONGN01000135.1:2012-4055 GCA_900317385.1 uncultured Eubacteriales bacterium | reverse complement strand
GTAAATGCGGCTGCGGAAATCGACGCAAGAGCGATGATCATAGCTACAGCTAAAGCGATGCCTGTCAGCCTCGATATCTTCTTCATTTTTCGCACACCTTTCTTTCTTAAAATCCCCTTCGCCGCAGCGAAAGGACAATGCTGCCTTCAACGTTTTGCGCGGGTATCGATCCGAAAGTACGCGAGTCGGTCACGTTATCCCTCAGATCGTTCAGGATGAAGAGCTCTCCCTCCCCCACCGTGTACGGGAAGGTGACGCCGCCCTCGGCGGGCTTTGTCTCGTAATATATCGTCTCAACCTGCGAATAGCCGTTTACCGTAAACCTTCCGTCCTCGTCGATGTAGACCTCGTCGCCGCCCATGGCGACCACTCTGCCGAAGTGCCGCGTTCCGTTCACCGTGTAGGCTACGACGTCGCCGTAGACGCTGTTCTTCACCCGAAGGGTGATAACGAGGTCTCCGTCCCTCACCGAGGGGTACATATCGTTCGAGTGGTTGACGAACACCCCGACAACGAAGGTGAGGAGGATATAGGCGGTCAGCGCAAGCACGGCAAGCTTGATAATAAATCGCAAGAGCGAGGCGATAAGCTTTTGCTTTTTGGTTTTTTTCTTCTTTTTCGGAGGCTGCGGCGCGGTTTCCTCCGGCTTCTGCTCCTCGGCGGGAGTCTCCCCGGAGTCTGGTTCAGCTTCCACCGCTTCCTCGGTTACAGTCTTTTCAATTTCATCCATAGCCGCTTACCGTTCATTCCCCGCCGGAGCCGGACTTTAAGGCCCCGTCGATCATAAGGATAAGCTCGAGGACGCTGCGGAAGGGCTCCTCCGACCTCGCCTCGACCCAAGAAACCGAGCCCTGCCAGCTCGCGTGCTGGCGGAACATAAGGCGGATAACGAAGGTTGCGGCCTTCCCCTGCTCGCAGTTAAGCTCAGGCATGGCGCCGGGCCGAACGTCCGGCCGCGCTACGAAGCCGCGCTTTGCCTCGAAGGACTGCGGGAACTTTGCCTCGTCGAATAGATTCTCCGCCGCGACCAGGAACTGAGAAAGGCTCATGAAGCTCTGTCCGCCGCCCGGAAGCCCGGGGTGATAAAAGCGCCCGGCAAGCACGCCGTTTTCATAAGAATCGACGCACAGGCGCATCGTTCTGTACGGCTCGCCTCTGGGCCTGAAATCCTGCATCAGCCTTTCCCTCCTTTCTATAACGTAATATTAGCAGACGCCTTGTTACTTGAAGCGTTACTTTGAAAAAAAATTAAAATTAATTTGACTTCTTAAATAAACAGCGGCTCGAGGGGCATCACGTTGCTCCGTATCTCGACCTGACAGCGCGGGTTATCGTGGTTGAACCTGTTGATAACGCGCCTGCAGACCATGGCGGAGTTTTCGCAGTTTGCCTGAACGAGAAGGATTATGAACTGCGAGCCCGAGCAGGAGGCCGCAACGTCGCCTATACGGAGGGTGGATTGGATGCTGTTTCTAAGATCCTCCATGGCGCGGCGCATAACTCGGTCCGAAACTGGCTTTCCGTCCTTCCCCGTTACGGAGAGGACGCCGACGTGGATAGCGTCGCCGCGGCGGTCGGCGCTTCGAGCCTCGGCGCGGTAAAATAGCTTGAACATCGAATAATCGCAGATCATCGGTCCCCTCGCGGGCGCCATCTCGCGAAGCTCGTCCTTTATCATATCGAGGGTCAGGTAATTTTCCCCCAACCTTCTGACGGCTGCGGTGTAGATCTCCTTCGTCTCGTCCTCCGGCTCTACGCCGAGGTCGTTTATCAGCCTGTCTCTAAAGGAACGGTAGACGTTTTCAGCCTCGTCGTAGTTCCCATTCTGCATATACGCCTGCATAAGGTGGCGGCAAAAGCTGTCGCTGTATGGGTCGGAGGCGATAGCCTTGAGGGAAACGGAGATCGTCTCCTCGACGCTCCCTTTTTGGCTGAGGAGCTCTACCGTCTCCTCCGCGGCCTCGACGAACAGGTTTTTATAGTACGCCGTGAGTGAACTCACCCAGGGCTCGCCGGAGAATCGGTATAGGAAGTCGCCGTCCA
>ONGN01000135.1:0-1986 GCA_900317385.1 uncultured Eubacteriales bacterium | reverse complement strand
CTCCTCTCCCTCGTAGGAAAAAGCGGACTGGACGAGGCTCTCAAATTCCTCTGCGTCGACAGTCGTATGTATCTTTGGGTTCCATCTTATGGATCCGCCGCGGCTGAGGATCAGGTCCGCGGGCAGCTCAGCCGAAAGCGGCTCGAGCATTCTTCTTGCGCGAAGAAGGGTGGCTCTGATAGCTCCGGTGGGATTTGCGTTCTTCTCCCCGCCGCCGAGAAGCGAAATGACCTCCTCCTGCGGAACCCATCTATGTCTGTGAGAAAGAAGGTGCGCGACCATGAGCCACGTTTTATACGAGCGGCTGCCGCTCATACTGACGGCGGCTGAGCCGCAGCTTAGGCTGAGCTCGCCCAGCATCTTTACCGATAGCTCTTTTTCAGCCAACGCTCCCCCTCCTCTCCTTAAGCGATTTTGCATTTTTACCCGAAAATGGGCGCAATAATGCACGTTAATACTTTCTTAGTTTATTTTATCATACTCATTTCTATTTTTCAATAGTAATTCTGTTGAAACTGCAAAAACTCCGCGCCGACTTGGCGCGGAGTTTTCCGCTTTGATTATAGCTTTCCTTCCGCCGCGAGCTCTCTCAGCGGCTTTACGCGGGGAACGAGCAGCAGCAGTAGCGAGCCCAGCCCGTAGCAGGCGACGATCTCGCCGAGGGCGACGAGGCCCGCGTTTAATGCAAACGCAGCGGGAAACGCTGAATTGAAACCGCCCGCCTCATACCATCCGATAAGAGCGCCGACGATGAGCCCGTTTGACACCACGGGCGGCAAAGGAGCGAGCCACCTTGACTTTGCTTTTGCGGTGCAAAGACCGGCTAAAAGCGTTGCGAGCGAGCCGAAAACGAGATCCGGTATGCCCATCGGGCTCAGGATATTCGTAAGAATACAGCCGATGAAAAGACCTGCCGTCGTCTCCGGAAAGAAGAACGGGAGAACGGTCAGCGCCTCGGAAAAGCGGCATTGGAATCCCCCGTAGGTTATCCCGAAAATGTTTCCGAAATAGCTGAGCACGGTGTACATCGCCGCTACCGCTGCGGCAAGAACGAGTCTGCGGGTTTTAAGCTTATTCATTTTTCTGCCTCCATTTTTTGTTTAGAGAACGGCGCGGCAAAAGCCGCCCGAACGAACGCGCCGGAAAGGCGCGCTTGGACAGGGTGTGGAAACCTGTCGGAGGCATATTAGCATAACGCGAGGTTCGTGTCAACAAAAAAGCCTTTCCCTCTTTGGGAAAGGCAATTATAAAATTAATAAATCAGCCGCAGAATCTTTCTATCGCCTCGGCGAACATCGCCGCTGAGAGCTTGAGGTCGGATACCGGCATATTCTCATCGGGCTCGTGCATTTTCGGATTTCTGCCGGGGAAGGTGCAGCCGAAGGCAATGCCGCCCTCTATATCGTGGACGTAGGTGCCGCCGCCGATCGCCATAGCCTCGCCGGGCGATCCGGTGTACTTCTCGTAGATATCCAGAAGCTCGCGAACGAATCTCGACTCAGCGGGGACGCAGTGCGGCTTTGAAAGGCTTAAAACCTCAATATTGGCGTCGCCGCCGAGGTCTTCGCGCAGAGAAGCGGCAATAACGTTTCCGTCGCCGCAGACGGGGATACGCATATCGACAACGGCCTCAAGCCCGGTATCGAAAGCGTAATTGATTATTCCGAGGTTGACGGTCAGCTTGCCGGACTCGCAGTCCTCGCAGAAGCCGCCGAATTCAAGCCCGTTGTAATCTCCGAAGGGTATCGCCTTTCCAAGGGCTAAAAGAGCTCTGTTCCCGGAAGAGGGAGCAAGATCAAGCTTTGAAAGCATTTTAAGAAGTGCGCAGACGGCGTTTCTGCCGTTCTCGGGAAGGCTCGCGTGAGCCGCGACGCCCGTCGCAGTAACGTGTACGTTACCGTGGCGGCAGACGCTTGCCTTTATCTCAACGCCTTCAGCATCGGTCTCGGCTATCGCAGCCTCAACTGCCTCAAGACTCGCGCCGAC